>DATLYR010000188.1 GCA_035574475.1 Nevskiales bacterium
CGTCCCGGCCAGCGCGGCGCGCAGCGCGGCCTCGGGCCGGGCGCGCCGGCCCGCCGCCACTTCCTCGCGCTTGCGCGCCAGAATCTTGTCCAGGATATCGGCCATGTCCTGCCTACTCGTCGCCCAGGCTCTGGCTCAGGCGGGCGAAGTCTTCCAGCTTGCGCGCGGCCGCGCCGCTGGCGATCGCCGCCCGTGCCAATTCAACGCCGGCCTTGACCGTGCGCGCCTGTCCGCCCACGTACAGCGCCGCGCCGGCGTTGAAGGCTACGGTATCCGCCGCCGGGCCCGGCTCGCCGGCCAGCACGCGGCGGATGAGGGCCAGGCTCTCCTGGGCCGAGGACACGCGCAGGCCGTCCAGCGGCGCGCGCGGCAGGTCCACGTCCTCGGGCGCCATGTGCCAGTGCCTGATTTCGCCGTTCTTCAACTCCACCACCTGGGTGCGCGCGGCGATGCTGATCTCGTCCAGGCCGTCCTCGCCGTGCACCACCAGCACGTGCCGGCTGCCGAGGCGCTTGAGCACCTCGGCCATCGGCAGCAGCCAGTCCGGATGGAACACGCCCAGCACCTGGTTGCGCGCGCCGGCCGGGTTGGTCAGCGGGCCGATGACGTTGAACAGCGTGCGCACGCCCATCTCGCGGCGCGGGCCCACGGCATGCTTCATGGCGGCATGGAAGCGCGGCGCCAGCATGAAGCCGATGCCCAGCTCGCGGATGCAGCGCTCGACGCCTTTCGGCCCGAGGTCGAGCTTGACGCCCGCCGCCTCCAGCACGTCGGCGCTGCCGGTCTTGCCGGAGGCGGCGCGGTTGCCGTGCTTGGCCACGCGCCCGCCGGCCGCCGCAACCACAATCGCCGCAGCGGTCGAGACATTGAACAGCCCGGCGGCGTCGCCGCCGGTGCCGCAGGTGTCCACCAGCTGCTCGCGCAGGTCGTCCACCGCCACGTGCAGCGACAGCTCGCGCATCACGCCCGCGGCGGCGGCGATCTCGGCGGGCGTCTCGCCCTTCATGCGCAGCGCCACCAGGAAGCCGGCGATCTGCGCCGGCGTCGCCTCGCCGCCCATGATCTGGCGCATCGCCGCCTGCATCTCGCCGGCGTCGAGGTCGCGCCGTTCCATCAGCTTCGCCAGTGCCTGCTGCACGCTCATGGCTGGCCTCCGCGCGCGTTGCGCAGGAAGTTCCGCAGCAGGTCGTGGCCGTGCTCGGTCAGGATCGACTCCGGGTGGAACTGCACGCCCTCGATCGGCAGGGTCTTGTGGCGCAGGCCCATGATCTCATCCATTTCACCGCCTTCGGTTTCGGTCCAGGCGGTGATCTCGAACTCGGCCGGCAGCCTGTCCCGCGACACGATCAGCGAGTGGTAGCGCGTGGCGCGGAACGGGCTGGGCAGCCCCGCAAAAACGCCCTTGCCCGTGTGGTGGATCAGCGAGGTCTTGCCGTGCATGACCTCGCGCGCGCGCAGCACCAGGCCGCCGAAGGCCTGGCCGATGGCCTGGTGGCCAAGGCAGACGCCGAGGGTCGGGATCCGCGGCGAAACTTTCCGCAGCAGCTCGAGCGAGATGCCGGCCTCGTTCGGCGTGCAGGGGCCGGGCGAGATCACGATCGCCTCGGGCTCGAGCGCGGCGACCTCGTCCACGGTGATCTGGTCGTTGCGATAGACGCGCACCTCCTCGCCCAGCTCGCCCAGGTATTGCACCAGGTTGTAGGTGAAGGAGTCGTAGTTGTCGATCATGAGAATCATGATCGGCCTCCAGCGCCGCTGGCCAGCGCCACCGCGCGGAAGATCGCGCGCGCCTTGTTCATGGTTTCTTCCCACTCCTTCGCCGGGACGGAATCGGCGACGATGCCGGCGCCGGCCTGGATGTGCAGCTGGCCGTCCTTGATGACGGCGGTGCGGATGGCGATGGCGGTATCCATGGCGCCATTGAAGGCCAGGTAGCCGACCGCGCCGCCGTACACCCCGCGCCTGACCGGCTCCAGTTCGTCGATGATTTCCATGGCCCGCAGCTTGGGCGCGCCCGAGAGCGTGCCGGCCGGCAGTGTGGCCTTGAGCGCGTCGATGGCGGTGAGGCCCGGCTGCAGCTCGCCGGTGACGTTGGACACGATGTGCATGACATGCGAGTAGCGCTCGATCGCCATGCGCTCGGTGACCTGTACCGTACCGGTCCGGCTGACGCGGCCGACGTCGTTGCGGCCCAGATCGATCAGCATCAGGTGCTCGGCGATTTCCTTGGGGTCCCGGAGCAGGTCCTGCTCCAGCGCCTTGTCTTCTTCTGTCGTGCGGCCGCGCGGGCGCGTACCGGCGATGGGCCGTACGGTGAGCCGTCCTTCCTCCACGCGCACCAGGATCTCGGGCGAGGCGCCGACCACGTGATGGTCGCCGAGGTTCATCAGGTACATGTAGGGCGAGGGATTCAGTCCGCGCAGCGCGCGGTACAGTTCCAGCGGCGAGCGCCCGAAGGGGATGGACAGCCGCTGCGACAGCACCACCTGCATCACGTCGCCGGCGGCGATGTACTCCCGAATCCGCGCCACCGCCGCCTCGAAACCCTGCTGGGTGAAGCCGGACACGAAGTCGGCCTCGTTGACCGTGGCCGCCGGCATCTCGGGCGCGGCCGGCAGCGGCGCGCGCAGCCGCCGCAGGAGCTCGTCCAGCCTTGATTCGGCGCGCGCGCGGTCGGCGCCCGACGCCGGGTCCGCGTGCACGATCACGTACAGGTGCCCGCTGACGTTGTCGAACACCACCAGCTCTTCCGACAGCATCAGCAGGATGTCGGGTGTCCCGAGCGTATCGGGCGGCGCCGACGCGGCGAGCCGGGGCTCGATATAGCGCACGCTGTCGTAGCTGAAGTAGCCGACCAGGCCGCCGGTCAGGCGCGGCAGATCCGGCAGCGCCGGCACCGCATAGCGCGCGGCGTAGTCACGCACCCAGTCGAGCGGGTTGCCGGCCTGCGCGCGCTCCACGACCTCGCCGTCGCGCCGCACGCAGATCTCGCGGCCACGGGCCTCGATGACCGTGCGGCACGGCAGCCCGATGATCGAGTAGCGCCCCCACTGCTCGCCGCCTACCACGGACTCGAGCAGGTAGGTATAAGGCGCGTTGGCGAGTTTGAGATAGGTCGAGAGCGGTGTGTCGAGGTCAGCCAGGACCTCGCGTACCAGCGGCACGCGCCGCTGCCGCACGGCCGTGGGGGCACCAGCCATCCTCAGACGCTCCGCACACGGGCAAGCTCCGCACGCATGGCCTTGAGGGTCTGCGCGTAGTCCTGGCTGCCGAAGATCGCCGAGCCGGCCACGAAGGTGTCGGCGCCGGCCCTGGCGATTTCCGCGATGTTGTCCAGCTTCACACCGCCGTCGATCTCCAGCCGGATCTCGCGTCCGCTGTCGTCGATGCGTCGCCGCGCCTCGCGCAGCTTGTCCAGGCTGGAACGGATGAAAGTCTGTCCGCCGAAGCCCGGGTTGACCGACATGATCAGCACCATGTCGAGCTTGTCCATGACGTAATTCATGTAGTCCAGCGGCGTGGCCGGATTGAACACCAGCCCGGCCTTGCAGCCGTGCTCACGGATCAGCCCGAGCGTGCGGTCCACGTGCTCGCTGGCCTCCGGGTGGAAAGTGATGTAGTTGGCGCCAGCCCTGGCGAACTCGGGGATGATGCGGTCCACCGGCTTGATCATCAGGTGCACGTCCAGCGGCGCCTTGATGCCGTACTTGCGCAGCGCCTCGCACACCACCGGCCCGAAGGTCAGGTTCGGTACGTAATGGTTGTCCATCACGTCGAAATGCACGATGTCGGCGCCGGCCGCCAGCACGCACGCGACGTCCTCGCCCAGCCGCGCCAGGTCGGCGGACAGGATCGAGGGCGCGATGTAATCGGGCAGCCGGGACATGGGCGCTGGATGGAGTTTTGGGGCCGTTTCCGGGGTTTCCGGGCTTTTGAAAGAGGCCACACTTTAAACTAAGCTCTGCCGCTTTGCAGCCGCCTGTCCGGGGCCGAACCAGCAATTTCCCATCCAAAATCAGGCCGGTATCCGCCATGCAGAACGCCCTGTACCAGTCCTCGATCAAAGGGCTGCCCCTGCTCCACCGCGGCAAGGTGCGCGACATCTACGCCGCCGGCGACCAGCATCTCTTGATCGTCACCACCGACCGGCTGTCGGCCTTCGACGTGATCCTCGACCAACCCATTCCGGGCAAGGGCGCGGTGCTGACCGCGGTGTCGAACTTCTGGTTCGCGCGCACGCAGAACCTCATCGGCAACCATCTGGCGACCGACCTGACGCCGGCGCAGCTGCTCAAGGATCCGGCCGAGCGCGCGCAGGTCGAAGGCCGCGCAATCGTGGTACGCAAGCTCAGGCCGCTGCCGGTCGAGGCGATCGCGCGCGGCTACCTCATCGGCTCGGGCTGGAAGGACTATCAGAAGACCGGCAAGGTCTGCGGCATCGAACTGCCCAAGGGCCTGCTGCAGGCCGACAAGCTGCCGCAGCCGATCTACACGCCCTCGACCAAGGCCGCGCTCGGCGCACACGACGAGAACATCAGCTACGCCGAGACCGAGAAGCTGCTCGGTCGCGAGCTGGCCGCGCAGGTGCGCGACATCACGCTGGCGATCTACCGGCAGGCGGCCGACTATGCGTTGACGCGCGGCATCATCATCGCGGATACCAAGTTCGAGTTCGGGCTGGACGCGCACGGCAAGCTGCACCTGATCGACGAGGCGCTCACACCCGACTCCTCGCGCTTCTGGCCGGCCGACCAGTACCGTCCCGGCAGCAGCCCGCCCTCCTTCGATAAGCAGTTCGTGCGCGACTACCTGGAGACGCTGGACTGGGACAAGAGGCCGCCGGCGCCGAAGCTGCCGGACGAGATCATCCGCAAGACCGCAGAGAAATACCGAGAGGCGCAGCTGCGGCTGACGGGCCGCTGACCCTCACCAGCTGCCCGACGAACCACCACCCCCCGAGCGGCCACCGCCACCGGAGAACCCGCCGCCGGAGGCGC
Source organism: Nevskiales bacterium (assembly GCA_035574475.1). NCBI lineage: Bacteria > Pseudomonadati > Pseudomonadota > Gammaproteobacteria > Nevskiales > Nevskiales bacterium. The sequence goes on from DATLYR010000188.1 coordinate 4,998, forward strand.
GCGAGCTCCAACTGCCGCCGCCGTAACCGACGCTGAAACCGCCGAACCCGCCGCCCTTCGTGCCCATGGCCTTGGACGCACGCTGGTACCACTCGGTGCGCGGCAGGACCAGCTTGAGCAGCGGATAAGCGACCAGGTAGGCGATCAGGATCTTGAGCGTGTGGTCGGCGCCGACGATCACGATCGGGAACATTGACCAGAACGGGATCAGGAAGAGATACATAAACCAGCCGACCCCCGGGGTCAGGATGCCGATGATCGTGAACAGGCCAATGATGCCGAAGATGAAACCGCCCATCAGAATGCGCTCGGGCCCGGACAGCAAGGGTCCCTGGAAGAGTTCGGATTGCGTGCCCGCCTCGGCCGGTGCGGCCGCCCCGTCCGCTGCCTCGCCGGCAAGCACTTGGATGATCGTCTGCACGCCCTGCTCGATACCGCCGTCGAAGTCCCCGGCCTTGAAATGCGGCGTCATGACATCGCGGATGATGCGCGCGGCGGCGACATCCGTCAGCGTACCCTCGAGCCCGTAGCCGACCTCGATGCGCATGCGCCGGTCCTGTGGCGCCACGACCACCAGCACACCGTTGTCCTGGCCCTGCCGGCCCAGCTTCCAGTCCTCGAACACGCGTACCGCGAAGTCCTCGACGCTCTCGCCTTCCAGCGAGGGCACGGTCAGCACCGCGATCTGGTTGCCGGTGGCGTCCTCGTGCGCCTTGAGTTGCTGCGCGATGCGCTCGCGCGCCCCGGGGCTCAGGATCTCGGCGTTGTCCACCACCCGCCCGCTGAGATAGGGCACGTCGAGCGCACGCGCCGGCGCGGCGGCCAGACACAACAGCAGTGCGAACGCAGCACATCGCATCACGGCCCACGCTCCCGGATCACACTGTCGGACAGCTCGTTGTCGCCGCCGGCTCCGGCACGCGCCAGCCCGGTCTGCAGCGTATCCAGGGTCTGCCCAACCGCCGCGGCGATACCCGCGCGGGCGAGTGCAGCGTCGAGCCGTGCCTCGGCCCGTGCCAGCTGTCCGGTGGGTAGCCGCGCGCGCAGACCGCGATCGGCCAGGATCGCGCCGCAGCGCTCGTAACGCCCGACCAGGATCAGCAGCGCCGAGCGCTCGCGGGTGGCGAACAGCTCGCGTTCCAGGAACATGGCCTGCGCGTACTGGCGCAGTTCGGCCTCGCGGCGCGCCCGCGGCAGCAGCCATCGACCGGCCGCCGGCACAAAGACCGTGAGCAGGGCCATCGCGGCGCCCGTCGCCAGCACGGTTGCCAGAGCCAGCACGGTGGAGTGATACAACACTGCGCCCGATACCGGCACCGAGCACACGAACAGCGCCGCCAGCACGGCACCGAGCGCGAAGGCCCGCCACGGTACCTCCGGGTAGGCATCGCAGCGATCGACGACCGAGACCACGGCCTGCGCGCCGGTGGCCTGCTCGAACGCCGCCACGCGGGCCTCGATTGTCGACTTGTCCGTCCCCCCGAAACGCATGTCGTGACCATACCGCGGCGACCCCTCTGGCGCCAGCACGGCCGCACCGCTGTTATAGTCGGGCTCCACGGATTCCCGAGGAGACCCGGTCATGACGATTGCCTTCTGGTGTGTGTTGATCGCCGCGCTGCTGCCCTACGCCTTCACCGGTGTGGCCAAGTTCAGCGGCGGCCGCTACAACAATTACAGGCCGCGCGAGTGGCTGGACAGGCTCGAGGGCTGGCAGAAGCGCGCGCATTGGGTACAGCTCAACAGCTTCGAGGCCTTCCCACCCTTTGCCGCCGCGGTGGTCATCGCCCAGCTGGCACAGGCACCGCAGGTCACCGTCGACGGCCTGGCGATCGCCTTCATCGCGCTGCGTGTGGTTTACGGACTGTGTTATATCTTCGACAAGGCCACGCTGCGTTCGCTGGTGTGGATGGCGGCCTTCGGCTGCGTAGTGGCGCTGTTCGTGGTCGCCGCCTGAGCGGCGCGCCAACCGCCAGTGCAGGCTCAACTCAACGGGGGCTCGGCATGAACATCAAGATCGATATCGAACTCACGCCGCAGGAACTGCGCCAGTTCATCGGCCTGCCCGACGTGGCTGGCCTGCAGGACGACATGATCCAGTTCGTGCGCGAGAAGCTGGCCAAGGGCGTGGAGAATGTCGACGTGGAAGCGCTCAAGCAAGGCATCCAGTCGAGTCGCGCGTGGAAGCGTCTGATGGCGGTGATCGGTCCGGTCGGGCCGGAGGTCAGCGCCAGACCGCGCCCGCGGCGCCGGCGCAAACCGCGCCCGGCAACGCACAGCGGCCCAACCGTCGAATAACGCCGCGTCTCAGTCCGCGCGGCCGCGCAGACGGCCGCCCAGTTCGGACCACAGCGCGCGGCGTGTGAGCGCGTCGCGCTGCAAGCGCCGCCAGCTTTCCGGAACGAGATCGAGCTGGGTCTGGATCAGTTCCCGCAGGCCGCGCGCCTCGCGCGCCAGCCGCAACCGTTCCTGCAGCTCGACGCGGTGCCCCTGCAGGCTGCGCCACTCGTGCGCGCGCCAGCGGCCAAGCACCTCAATGGCGCCCCTGCCCGAGTCCCGCAGCCGCGTCATGCGGATGGTGAGAGTGGGTTGCATATCCGACTCCTGTCGCAATCGTCCGATCGTGCAAAAAGAAACGGGGGGAGACTCACGCCTCCCCCCGTCCCGTCAAGCGGATACCGCTGGGCTTCAGGCGGCGGCGGCAGCCTTCTTGGCAGTCGCCTTGCGGGCCGTCGTGCGCTTGGCCTTGCGGGCGGCCGGCTTCTTGCCCTGCAGCTTGGCCAGCACGCTCTTGTAGCCCTTCTGCAGCACCTCGATCAGCTCCTCGCCGGCCTGGGTCAGCAGCTCGACCGTCTCCTGGGCGGCCGCTACGACGCGGTCCACGCCTTCCGTCGGCAGGTAGTCCACCGGCTTGGCGGCGACTTCCTTCAGGCCGGCGGCCTTGGCCTTGTTGAAGCTGGCCACGGCGATCTCGTACACGTCCTTGGCGGCGGCCGTCTCGACCTTGACCAGCGCCTGGGCGCTGTCCGACACCACGACCAGAGCCTGCTGGCCGGCGTCGGCGGAAACCTTGAACAGGCCCTGGGCCTTCTTGCTCAGGGTCTCGAACTGAGCCTTGAGCTCATTGATAAGCTTTTGAATATCCATGTTTTTCTCCTGAAGTTTGAGCCATGACAATCCCACACACCCGTCAAAATGTTGCAGGGCAACATTTTGTTGCAGTGCAATATAGACATGGGGAGGACCCATGTCAAGGACAGGGGTATGGCTGCAAAAGTCAGGCCAGGCCCGGGCCGTGCTACCTCTGGTACACGTAGCGGCCCGGCGCGGCATCGCCAGCCGGGTACTTGCTGCTGCCGAGCTTGGCGGGGGCCGGCTGCGGGGTGCCGGATCGCGGCGCGATCCAGCTGCGCCAGTACGCCCACCACGAACCGCGCTTGAGCGTGGCCTGCTCCAGCCAGTCCTCGGGCGCGAGCGCGTAGTCGTCGTGCACGTAAAACTTGGCCCGGGGGTTGTCGGGCGGGCAGACCAGTGTCGGCAAGTGGCCGCTGTTGGCCAGTACGAATTTCACTGCGCCGCCAAACAGCCGCGCCCCCCGGTAACAGCTCTGCCAAGGCGCCACGTGGTCGCTGATGCCGGCGGTGACGAACACGTCGCAGTCGACCTGCTTGAGATCGATCTCGCTGCCCAGCACCTTGAGTGTGCCCGGCTGCGCCAGGGCGTTGCTGCGGAACAGGCTGAAGAGGTCCGCGTGGAATTGCGCCGGCAAGCGGGTGGTGTCCTGGTTCCAGTAGAGGATGTCGAGCGCGGGCGGATCCCGGCCCAGCAGGTAATTGTTGACGACGAACGGCCAGACCAGCTCGCCTGGCCGCATCCAGGCGAAGGCGCGCGCCATCTCGCGCCCGTCGAGCACGCCCTGGCGGCGCGAGCGCGCAGTGGCCGCCTTGAGGCCGGCCTCGCCATCGAACAGCCCGGGCAGCCCGTTGGCGTGGGTATCGAGCGCGGATACCAGCAGGGTCAGCGAGTTGACCTTGCCGCCGTCGCCCATCGCCCGCAGGTGCCCGAGCAACAGGGCGGCGGTAAAGCCGCCGACGCAGGCCGCCGCCAGGTTGACCGAGGGGCTGCCGGTGATTTCGCGCACGGCGTCGATCGCCTCGCGCGCCGCGGTGATGTAGGTTTCCAGGCCCCAGTCGCGCTGCGCAGCGGTGGGGTTGCGCCACGAGATGCAGAACACCTGCAGGCCGTTGTCGGCGGCGTAGCGCACGAAGCTGTTCTCCGGCGCCAGGTCGAGGATGTAGTACTTGTTGATCTGCGGCGGCAGGATCAGGAGCGGCACCGATTGCACCAGCGAGGTCCGCGGCCGGTACTGGATCACCTCGCACACCGGGTTACGGAACACCACGGCGCCCTCGGAACAGGCCAGATTCCGGCCGACGCGGAACGGGCGTTCATCCACCTGCCGCGGCATGCCGCGGTTGCTGCGCAGGTCGTCGATGAAGTTGCGCAGGCCCTTGAGCACCGAGCCACCACCGGTCTCCAGCACCCGTGTGAGGAAAGCGGGGTTGCCCAGCGGGTAGTTGGTGGGTGCGGCCGCGTCCACCAGCTGCATCAGCACGAAGCGCGCCTGCTCGCGCCGGTGCGGGCTGGCCTCGACGCCATCGAGGATGGCTTGCAGGCTTCGCGCCCAGGCCAGGTAAGCCTGCAGCACACGCCGGTAATAGGGGCTCTTGTGCCACACGGGCTGGGCGAAGCGCGGATCGCGCGGGTCCGGTCGCAGCGCCGAACGCCCCAGCAGGATGCGGCCGAGCTCGGCCATGAACTCGCGCTCCTGGGTGATGACGACGCGCGGATTGGCCGTCAGCAGTTGCAGCAGACTGCGCACCGAACCCAGCAACTCCGCGCGGGTCAGCCCGACCACGGGGTTGGCGCCGAGCAGACTTTCGGCGATGCGGCCTTCCGCGTTCTGGCGGGCCAGGGCTGCAATCGGATCGGGGGAGGTCTTGGCAGCGGAGATCGACATGGCTGGTTCACCGTACCCGCGCGGGGCGATGATCGGACGCGTGTTGTGGGCCCAGCGCCGCGGGAGGCGCCAGGCCCCGACTAGACTAGCAAAAACGGGCTGACGCGGCGCGTCGGCTGCGCTAGGCTGGCCGGGTCTGGGAAGCGGAGTGCGCGGGTGCTGGACCGGCTCAACCAACGGCTCGACGACTGGATCTGGGAGCGCGACCTGGAGTCGCTGCCGCCCCAGGCCCAGCGCGCCTTCCTGGCGCTGCGGCTGACGCACGCCGCCCTGCGCGACCTCACCGACAGCCAGTTCAGCATGCGCGCGATGGGGCTGGTCTATACCACACTGCTGTCCTTCGTGCCGTTCCTCGCCATCAGCTTCTCGTTGCTCAAGGCGCTGGGCGTTCACAACCGTATCGAGCCGATCCTGGTCAACTTCCTGGCGCCGCTCGGCGAGGCCGCGCCGCAGATCAGCCGCACCATCATCGGCTTCGTCGAGAACATCAAGGTCGGCGTGCTGGGCGCGGTCGGCGTGGTGCTGCTGCTGTACGCAGTGATCTCGCTCATCCAGAAGGTCGAGAGCGGCTGCAACTACATCTGGAAGGTGGATCGGCCGCGCAGCTTCGCGCGCCGCTTCAGTGAGTACTTGTCGGTCCTGACGGTCGGGCCGGTGATCCTGTTCTCGGCGCTGGCGCTGACCGCTTCGGTGATGAACCAGACCCTGGTGCAGAAGCTGGTGGCGCTGGAACCCTTCGGCTTCGGTTTCTACGTCCTGAGCCAGTTGTTCCCCTACCTGCTCGTCTGCGGCGGCTTCACCGCGCTGTACCTGTTCATCCCGAACACGCGCGTGCGCCCGGCGGCGGCGCTGGTCGGCGGCGTGGTCGCCGGCATCGCCTGGCAGACCGCCAGCTGGGTGTTCGCGGCCATCACCAAGACCGCCACGCAGTACGACGCCATCTACTCGAGCTTCGCGATCCTGATCTTCCTGCTGATCTGGCTGTACGTGAGCTGGATGGTGCTCTTGGTCGGTTGCCACATCGCCTTCCTGTGGCAGCATCCAGAACACCTCACGCGGCGCCAGACCACGCCGCGCATGGGCGGGCGCCTGCAGGAGGAGATCGCGCTGCAGGTGATGGCGCTGGTCGGACACAACCTGATCCAGCGCCTGTCGCCGTGGCACGAAGAAACCCTGGCCCGGCACCTGGGCGTGCCGCCCGAGCACCTCTACCGCGTGCTCGACATCCTGCTGGCGCGCGGCTTCCTGGTGCACACGGCCGACGAGCGTCCGGCACTGCTGCCGGGCTGCGACCTCGACAACACCAGCGTGGCCGAGCTGCTCGCCGCCGTGCGCGCCAGCGATCCGGGGCTGCGGGTGCGCGAGCGCGAACTGGCGCCACAGCGCTTGGTCGCCCAAGTCATGCAACGTCTCGACCAGGCCGCCCAGACCGCCACTGGCAACCTCAGCTTGCGCCAGCTGGCCGAAGGCATCCCGCCGCGGCAGGCGGAGCTGCTGCGCGGCGCCGAGCGCGCCGCCAGCTGAAGAAGCGGCGCCATGACGGCAAAGGAGTATCCGTGGAGAAAATCTGGCTGAAACACTACCCGAAGGGCGTGCCGGCGGAGATCGACGCCGGCGCTTACGGCTCCCTTGTGGAGGTACTGGAACAGAGCTGCGCGCGCTTCGCCGGCCTGCCGGCCTACAGCAATCTCGGCCATACGCTGAGCTATGCCGACCTCGACCGGCTCACACGGCAGTTCGCGTCTTTCCTGCAGCACACGCTGGGGCTGCAGAAGGGCGAGCGCGTCGCGGTGATGATGCCCAACATCCTGCAGTATCCGGTGGCGGTCTTCGGCATCCTGCGTGCCGGCCTGGTGGTGGTGAACGTCAACCCGCTGTACACGCCGCGCGAGCTGGAGCATCAGCTCAAGGACTCCGGCGCCAAGGCCATCGTCATCGTCGAAAACTTCATCGAGACGCTGGAGAAGGTGATCGACCGGACCCCGGTACAGGCAGTCGTCACCACCCAGATCGCGGACTTGTTACCCTTCCCGCGCCGCACACTGGTCAACTTCGTGCTCAAGCACGTGAAGAAGGTGGTGCCGGACTGGCATATCCGCGGTACCCACAGTTTCCGGGGCGCGCTGGCGCGCGGTGCTGCACGCCCTCACCGCCCGCAGGCACTGACCCGTGAGGACATCGCCTTCCTGCAGTACACCGGTGGCACCACCGGCCTGTCCAAGGGCGCCACCCTGCTGCACGGCAACATCGTGGCCAATCTCCAGCAGGCCTCGGCCTGGGTCGGCACCGTGCTCGAAGAGGGCCGCGAAATCATCATCACGGCGCTGCCGCTGTATCACATCTTCGCCCTGACGGCCAACTGCCTGGTGTTCATGAAGCTCGGGGCACACAACGTACTGATCACCAACCCGCGTGACATGCCCGGCTTCGTCGCCGAACTCTCAAAACACCGCTTCACCGCCTTTACCGGCGTGAATACGCTGTTCGTGAGCCTGCTGAACACGCCCGCATTCCACCGCCTGGACTTCAGCGCACTCAAGCTCACTCTGGGTGGCGGCGCGGCGGTGCAGAAGGCGGTGGCGCAGCAGTGGAAGCAGGTCACCGGCAAGCCGCTGTCCGAGGCCTACGGGCTGACCGAAACCTCGCCGGCCGCGTCGATGAACCCGCTCGACCTGCCCGAGCACAACGGCTCGATCGGCCTGCCGCTGCCGTCCACCGAGTTCTCGATCCGTGATGACGACGGCCGTGAGCTGCCGGCGGGCACGCCGGGCGAACTGTGCATCAAGGGTCCGCAGGTCATGGCCGGTTACTGGAACCGGCCGGAGGAAAACGCCAAGGTGTTTACTGCCGATGGCTTCCTGCGCACCGGCGACGTCGCCCGGTACGACGACAAGGGTTTCTTCTACATCGTGGACCGCAAGAAGGACATGATCCTGGTCTCCGGCTTCAACGTGTACCCGAACGAAATCGAGGACGTGGTGGCCGCACACCCCGGCGTGCTCGAAGTCGCCTGCGTCGGCGTGCCGGACGAGAAATCGGGCGAGGCGGTCAAGATCTTCGTCGTGCGCAAGAATCCGGGGCTGACGGCGGAGGATCTGCGGACCTACTGCAAGGAGAATCTGACCGGCTACAAGGTGCCCAAACACATCGAGTTCCGCGACGCCCTGCCCAAGTCCCCCGTCGGCAAGATCCTCCGGCGGGAGCTGCGCTAGACGGGACGCGCCCGACTTGTGTAGTCTGGGGCGACTGCGGCGGAGCCCTGCGCTCCTCAGCCAGATCAAATAAGAAGCCACCCCCTACCATCACGGGAGTTGAAACATGACCAGCAGAGTTCTGATGACCCTTGGCGCCGCGACCCTGGCGCTCGGCCTGACGGCCGGCTGCGCCACGCGCGGCAGTGTGGACGAAGTGCGTGCGATTGCCGAGGCGGCCCAGCGCAGCGCCGAAAACGCCCAGCGCACGGCGGCCGACGCACAGAAGACCGCCAACCGCGCCCAGCAGGCCGCGGCCGAGGCCCAGACCAGCGCAGACCGTGCGCAGGCGGCAGCGGATCAGGCGGCAGTGGCTGCCGGCGACGCCAACAAGTGCTGCGCCGCCAACACCGAGCGCATGGACCGCATGTTCGAGAAGTCGCAGCGCAAGTAAGGCACTTCCGCGATCCAGGCCCCGTCCCGGCGCCGCCGGGTCGGGGTTTTTTATGGCCTGCTGCCGGTCAGCCAGGGCTGCGCGGACTCGCCGCGCTGGCGCACCGGCAGTGGTATGCCGCGCGGCTCGGCGACCACGCCCTCCAGCCAGGGCCAGTCCACGACGTAGTCCTGCCGCTCGCGCAGCGCCGCGGCCACCTTCTCCAGCGCCGGGCCGATGCCCGCAGCCGCGGCCTCGCCGAGCGGCGGGTGTACCTCGAGGTACAGCGTGCCACGGTGCCAGCCGGTCTTGACCGGCTGGTTGATGATGCGGACGGCGGTGCCGACCGGCACCAGCCGGAACATGGCCTCGATGTCTTCGGGGTACATGCGCATGCAGCCGTGCGTCACTTGCATGCCGATGCCGAAGGGCTTGTCGGTGCCGTGGATCAGGTAGCCCGGGATGCCGAGCCGCAGGGCATAACGACCGAGCGGGTTGTCCGGCCCCGGCGGCACCACCTTGGGCAGCGGGTCGCCATCGGCGGCATGCTCGCGCCGGATCGACTCCGGCGGGTACCAGGCCGGATCCTTGTCCTTGCGCACGATGCGGGTAGTGCCCAGCGGCGTCTTCCAGTCGTCGCGGCCGATGCTGACCGGATGCGTGATCACCACCCGACGGCCGTCCACCGGCTCCTGGGGGTAGTAGTACAGGCGCATCTCGGCGATGTTGATCACGATGCCCTCGCGCGGGCCGGGCGGCAGTACATAGCGCGTCGGCAGCAGCACCGGCATGTTCTGACCCGGGATCCAGGTGTCCACCCCCGGATTGGCCAACTTGATGTCCTCGTAGCCGAGGTTGTAGCGGCGCGCGATGTCGAGCAGCGTCTCCTCGTAGCGCGCGCTGGCCAGCTGTTCATGGCCGATCAACGCTTCGTCCGGGGCCGGCAGCAGGTAGGTCGCCGCGTAGGCGGGTGACACGGCCAGCGCCAGCAGCAGAACCGGCAGTGGCATAGAGCGGATCATGCGGGTTTGACCCTGCGGGCGACCGCCAGTGCCGCGGTCAATGCTGGGCCGCACCGGGCTCCGGCAGCACGATATTGAGCTCCAGCACCTCCATGTCGCCGTCGCGCTCGATCGCCATGCGGATGGCATCGTCGTTGACCTTCACGTACTTGCGGATCACGGTCAGCAGCTCGGCCCGCAGCCGCGGCATGAACTCGGCGCCGCCGGCCTGGCTGCGCTGGTTGGCCACCACCACGATCAGCCGCTCCTTGGCCAGCGCGGCCGAGGACTTGGCCTGACGCGTGCGGAACAGATTGAGCCAGTTCACTGTTGCACCATTACTGTAAGGATTTCGCCAGGCCCGCCGTGAATTGAGCCCGCGTCCCGCACCCACTGCCCTACGGGCAGGCACCGTGTCGCCGTGCTCATGCACTGGCTCCGAACAGGCGGCCCAGCAGGCCCTTGCGGGGGGCGTCGAGGAAACGGTGCGGCAGGTCCTCGCCGAGAAAGCGCGCGACCAGGTCGCCATAGGCCTGGCCCGCGGCGCTCTCGGCATCCAGCACCACCGGCTCACCGGCGTTGGAGGATGTGAGTACGTCGGGCGACTCCGGGATCACGCCCAAGAGCGGGATGGCCAGGATTTCCTTGACGTCCTCGACCGACAGCATCTCGCCCTTCTCTACGCGCGCCGGTGAGTAGCGGGTCAGCACCAGATGCTCGCGCACCCGGCCGCTGCCGTTCTCCGCATGCCGCGTCTTGCTGGCGAGGATGCCGAGCACGCGGTCCGAGTCGCGCACCGAGGATACCTCCGGGTTGGTCACGACCAGCGCCTCGTCGGCATAGTACATCGCCAGCAGCGCGCCCTTCTCGATGCCGGCCGGGGAATCGCAGATGATGTAATCGTGGTCCTGCGCGAGTTCGGTCAGCACGCGCTCGACGCCTTCCTTGGTCAGCGCATCCTTGTCGCGCGTCTGCGAGGCGGCGAGGATGGACAGGTTCTCGACGCGCTTGTCGCGGATCAGCGCCTGGCGCAGGTTGGCCTCGCCGTTGATGACGTTGACCAGATCGAACACCACGCGCCGCTCGCAGCCCATGATGAGGTCCAGGTTGCGCAGGCCGACGTCGAAGTCGATCACCGCGGTCTTGTGCCCGCGCAGCGCCAGGCCGGTGGCGAAGGACGCGCTGGTGGTGGTCTTGCCCACACCGCCCTTGCCCGAGGTCACCACAATAATCTTCGCCACTGATGTTCCCCTTCTGAATCCGCCTTACAGCTTCTCGATCCTGAGCTTGTCGCCGTCGCGATAAACCTGCACGGCGCGCCCGCGCAGGGTTTCCTTGATGTCCTCGGCGACCTTGTAGACGCCGGCGATGGACACCAGCTCCGCGCCCATGTCGCGGCAAAAAATGCGGGCTGACGCATCGCCCTGCACCCCGGCCAGCGCACGGCCGCGCAGCGCACCGTACACGTGGATGCAGCCGTCGGCGATCACCTCGGCCCCGGCGCTGACCGCGTTGACGATCACCAAGTCGCCGCCACGGGCATAGATCTGCTGGCCGGAGCGTACCGGCTCGGTCACGATGCGTGCCGGCGCACGTGCCGCCTTGCTGGCGCCAGCGCTTTCCGCCGGCGCCTCGCGCGCTGCGCGCTTGTCGTCGATCACGCCCAAGCCGGCATCGCGCGCCGCCTGCGCCTGCGTCGCACTCGGGCGGTACACCGCCACGGGCGTCAGGCCGTGCCGGCGCATCAGCTGCACCACGCCGTCCAGGCTGATGGCCTCGTCGGCCAGCTCCAGCAGCAATGGCAGCCCGGCGAAGAACCCGGGCGAGCGCGCCAGCTGGGCTTCGAGCTGTCCGGCCAGAATGTCGAGGTGCGGCTGGGACACGCGCACCACCGTCAGGGTCATCATGCGACCCTTGAACTCCAGCCCCTTGTCCAGCATCTGGGGGTTGATCGCCATCGCCTGCGTCCGGCCAGTCGCGGCGGCATTGCGGGCCGCCGTAAAATTCGCATCAGTTTAGGCGATGGGGGGGCGAATTGCACCAGAAAGCGCGCTGCTTGTTGCTGAACGCCAGCGCGTGGCAGACTCCCTGCTCGCTTCAGATTCAGGAACGCCGCCATGGCCCAAGCCACCATCGAGTTCTTCTGGGATCCCGCCAGCCCCTTTACCTACCTGGCCGCCACGCAGATCGAGGCACTCGCCGCCGAATGCGGCGCCACGCTGGTCTGGAAACCCTTCCTGCTGGGCAAGGTGTTCGAGGCCACCGGCAACCGGCCGCCGGTGTCGGTGCCGGCCAAGGGCAAGCACATGTTCCTGGACCTCAAGCGCTGGGCGGCGCTGTACGGCGTGCCGCTGCAGTTCCCCAAGAGCTTCCCGATCAACAGCGTGACGCCGGAGCGCGCCGCGATCGCCGCCGATCGCGCCGGCAAGGGCGCCGCGTTCGCGCGCGCGCTGATGGCCACGCACTGGGGTGCGGGCCGCGACATCAGCCAGCCGGAGGAACTGAAGGCGGTGGCCGCGGCGGTCGGCCTCGACGGCGAGGCCATCCTGGCCGCCACCCAGGACCCGGCGGTCAAGGAAGCGCTCAAGGCCAATACCGAGGAGGCCGTGCAACGCGGCGTGTTCGGCGCACCGACCTTCTTCGTCGGCACGGAAATGTTCTGGGGCAACGACCGCCTGCAGCTGCTGCGCGCGCACCTGCAGGGCAAGCTGGCGGCCTGACCCCGGCATGTATCCCCATCCCCTGTCATCCCTGCGCAAGCGGGGATCCAGCGCAACCTGCACCGATTGACTGGATTGCCCTCTGCACGGGAATGACAGCACCGACCAGCCGATGAAGCCCAGCACGTCCGAATACCTCGACATCCGCGGGCTGCGCTACCACGTCCGCCGCTGGGGGACGCCAGATGCGCCGGTGATGTACCTGCTGCACGGGCTGCTGGACGTCTCGGCCTCGATGCAGCTGGTGGTGGACGCCTTCGCGCGCGACTGGAACATCATCGCCCCCGACTGGCGCGGCTGCGGCCTGTCGGCCTGGCCGCAGGACGGCTACTGGTTTCCCGACTACGTCGCCGACCTGGAGTGGGTCGTCAACCACTACAGCGGCGCAGCGCCGGCCTTTTACGTGGGCCACAGCCTGGGCGGACACGTCGCCAGCCTCTATGCCGGCCTGCGGCCGGCGCGGGTGCGCCGGCTGGTCATCCTCGACAGTCTGAGCGTGCCGGACATGCCGCCGGAGCTGGCGCCGCAGCGCTACCTGCGCTGGCTCGAGCAGCTGGCCGACCCGCCGCAGAACAAGGTCTATGCGTCCTTCGACGAGCTGGCGGCGCGCATCCGTCACCGCCACCCCAAACTCACGCCCGAGCGCGCGGACTTCGTGGCCCGCTGCTGGGGGCGCGAGGCCGCGCCCGGGCGCATCGAGCTGCTGGGCGACCCGAAGCACCGCCTGCGCATGCCCACGCTCTACCGCGCCGCCGAGTCCATCGCCATCTGGAAGCAGGTGACGGCGCCGGTGCTGTGCCTGGACGCCGGCGATTCCTGGCTGGACAAAGCCATCCCGCCGCAGGAAAAGGCCCGGCGGCGCGGCGCCTTCCAGAACCTGCGCACCGAGGTGATACCCGGCGCCTCGCATATGCTGCATCATGATCATCCGGCCGAGACTGCGGCCCGCATCGAGGCCTTCCTGAGCGAGCCATGAGCGACACCGCCAATCCCCGCCCCCTGCCTCTGGCCGACCTCGCCGGCTGGGTCGCCGTCGGCCTGTTCCTGCTGCTGGTGATCAAGCTCAAGCTGCTGGTCGCGCTGCTGTCCGGGCTGCTGGTGTACGAGATGACCTATGTGCTGGTGCGGCTGATCCACCGGCGCTGGATCAGCACGGTCAGCGCCAAGCTGCTGGCGGTGACGCTGGTGACGATCCTGATCAGCGGGCTGCTCGTGCTGACCGGCTACGGCATCGCCGTGTATCTGCGCGACACCAGCGTGGTCCAGCTGCTGCAGAAGATGGCCGAAATCCTCGAAGGCTCGCGCAACATGCTGCCGGCCTGGCTGTGGGCCTACCTGCCGGCCAACGCCGACGAGCTGCGCATCGCCGTAGTGGACTGGCTGCGCGCGAACGCCGGTCTGCTGCAGGGGGCCGGCACCGAGCTGGGCCGCGGGCTGGCGCACATGCTGATCGGCATGGTGATCGGTGCGCTGCTGTCGCTGCAGGAGATCGCGCAGCCGGACCAGTACCGCGGCCGGCTGGTCAGCGCCGCGGTCGAACGCGTGACGCGCCTGCGCATGGCCTTCCGCAACATCGTGCTGGCGCAGGCGCGCATCGCCGCCATCAACGCCTTCTTCACCTGGCTGTACCTCGGCGTGGCGCTGCCGCTGCTGGGCGTGGACCTGCCGCTGGTGAAGACCATGGTGGCGATCACCTTCGTGGTCGGGCTCATCCCGGTGCTCGGCAACCTCATCTCCAACACCGTGATCGTGGTCATCAGCCTGAGCCACTCACTGCTGGTGGCGGTGGCCTCGCTCACCTACCTGGTGGTGATCCACAAGCTCGAGTATTTCCTCAACGCGCGCATCATCGGCGGCCGCATCCACGCCCACGCCTGGGAGTTGCTGCTGGCGATGCTGATGATGGAGGCGGCCTTCGGCATCCCCGGCCTCATCGCCGGTCCGCTGTACTACGCCTACGTCAAGGACGAGCTGAAGGCCAAGGGCCTTGTCTGACTCCATGATCAAGAGCGCCGCCCAGGTCAGCCGCGAACAGCGCCTGAGCCTGCGCCAGGTCCTCCAGGCGCTGGTGCAGGACGGGCTCGTCACCGCAGCGCAGGCGCAGGAGCTGGCGTCGCGCCGTGCGGCACGCGCGCAGCCGGAGCAGCACCCGCTGGTCACGATCTCGGAGTGCGACTGGCACGACGCACGCAAGCCCGCGCACAAGCTGTCGCTGGAGTTCCTGGTGCAGTGGCTGGCCGAGCGCAGCGGCCTGCCCTATTTCCGCATCGACCCCTTGTCCATCGACGTGACCGGCATCACCGCCGTGACCCCGTACGCCTATGCCGCGCGCGTCGGCATCCTGCCGGTCAAGGTCACGGCAACCGAAATCACGGTCGCGACCGCCGAGCCGCTGCTGCGCGAGTGGGAGCGCGAACTGGCCCAGGTCACCGGCAAGGCGATCAAGCGCGTGCTGGCCAACCCGCGCGACATCGAGCGCTACCTGGTCGAGTTCTACGCGCTGGCGCGCTCGGTCAAGGCCAGCTCCGAGCAGAACAAGAACCGGCTGCCGGGGCTGAGCAACCTCGAGCAGCTGGTGGACCTGAGCCGCAGCGGCAAGCTGGACGCCAAGGACCAGCACGTCGTCAGTATCGTCGATTGGCTGCTGCAGTACGCCTTCGACCAGCGCGCCAGCGACATCCACCTGGAGCCGCGCCGCGAGCAGGGTAATGTGCGCTTCCGCATCGACGGCGTGCTGCACGACGTTTACCAGATGCCGGCGCTGGTCATGACCGCGGTGGTCAGCCGGCTCAAGGTGCTGGCGCGCATGGACCTGGCCGAGAAGCGCCGGCCGCAGGACGGCCGCATCAAGACCCGCAGCCCGGATGGTCGCGAGATCGAGCTGCGTGTCTCGGCCCTGCCGACCGCTTTCGGCGAAAAACTGGTCCTGCGCATCTTCGACCCGCAGGTGCTGGTCAAGGATTACGCGCAGCTGGGCTTCGCCGAGCGCGACATCGCGCGCTGGGAGGCGATGGTGCGCGAGCCGCACGGGATCGTCCTGGTCACCGGCCCGACCGGCTCGGGTAAGACCACCACGCTCTACTCCACGCTCAAGACCCTGGCCACGCCCGAGGTCAACGTCTGCACCATCGAGGACCCGATCGAGCTGGTGGACCCGGCCTTCAACCAGATGCAGGTGCAGCCGGGCATCGAGCTGACCTTCGCCGCCGGCGTGCGCGCGCTGCTGCGCCAGGACCCGGACATCATCATGATCGGCGAGATCCGCGATCTGGAGACCGCCGAGATCGCGGTGCAGGCGGCGCTCACCGGCCACCTGGTGCTGTCCACGCTGCACACCAACGATGCACCGACCGCGGTCACGCGCCTGCTCGATCTCGGCGTACCGCACTATCTGCTCAAGGCCACCGTGCTCGGCGTGGTCGCGCAGCGGCTGGTGCGCACGCTGTGCCCGCACTGCAAGCAGGCCATCGAACCGCAGCCGGCCGCCTGGCAGGAACTCACCGGCGCCTGGAAGCTGCCGCTGCCGAAGCAGATCTACGAGGCCGGCGGCTGCCTGGAATGCCGCGCCACCGGTTATCTCGGCCGCAGCGGCATCTACGAGATGATGCCGCTGACGCCCGCGCTCAAGGCCCTCATCAACGACCAGGCCGACCTGGCCGCGCTGCGCCTGGCGGCCTACAAGGACGGCATGCTGCCCTTGCGCATCGCCGGCGCGCAGAAGGTCGCCGCTGGGGCGACTTCCGTGGACGAGGTGCTGACCGCCGCGCCGTCGCTGGCGGCGATGGACTGACGGGATGCGAGGGGCTCAGTGAGCCCGTGACGATCTGGGCGGACGAACGGCGGTCGCCGCAACCTTCTTCTTGATCACGGCATCGGCCTGCTTGAGCGCCGCCCGCACCAGATAAGCCGAGCGCGTCTCGCCGAGCTTGCGGGCAGCGGCATCGATCCTTCTGAGCGCCCGCTCCGGCACGGTGATGTTGATGCGCTGGGCCGGCCCGCTCAGCCGCGCCAGATCCAGCTCGACGAGAAAGGGCACGGCATGACGCAGATCCTCGCGGGCGGCGAGCTGATCAAGCGTCGAGGGCTCTGGAATGGGATCGCCGTCCTCCAGCATGCCCTCGACGTGGAACGCCAGCGCCTCCTGAGCCTGCTTGCGAGCCTCATCCAGGGTAGCACCCGCCGTCACGCAGCCGGGGAAGTCCGGAAACTCCACGCCATAATCACTGTTCCGGTCCTTGCGCAGCAATGCAATGTAGCTGGCCATGGCTCAATTCCCCGAGGTTTTGACCTGCTTCAGACCTGCCTGCTTCAGGATGCTGTTCGATGTGCCCACAGGAAGATCCCGCTTGGGGTGCGGGACGGTCACACGCCCCGGCTTCACCGGATGCTTGAACTGGTGATGGCTGCCCTTCACGCCGACCAATCGCCATCCTGCTGCAGCAGCTTTATCAGATCCCGACTCTTCATCCTGAATACCGGGCAGGTCCCTCTGTTGTGTGTACTATACACACGCTCAGAGCGCCCGTCGATTGCGTCGTTTACCTGCCCGGTGAATAACCCCGCCCCCTTGATGGGCGAGGTACGAGGTGAGCGAAGCGAACAGGGTTGGGGTGGGGGTGAGTCAATCCGGCGTCGCTGGCGACTACTCGCCGAAGCCCGTACCCGGCGGCTGCGGCCGCAGGCGGATCAGGCGCGAGTCCTCCACCGCCGCCTGTCGGTGCTTGACCGCCTCGCGGTAAGCCGGGTCGCGGAGCATCTCGATGAAGGCATCCGCGTTCGGATACTCGGCGATGAAGACAATATCCCAGCGCTCGTCCGGCGGGCCGATCAGCAGGTGCTCGAACTTTCCGATCCAGAACTGCCGCCCACCGACGCGCGTGAAGATCGGCGCGCTCTCGCGCCCGTAGGCGCGGTAGGCCTCCAGCCCGGTCGCCTGCCGGCCGTCCGGATAGGCCGCCTGCGCACGGAGGCGAATGAGGTTCAGCATGTGGATTACGCCTTCGCGCGGCAGCTCGCGGAAGGCAGCGAAACTTTCCTTGGTGGGATCGATGTAGCGACTCACAGGGACTCCCGGTGTGTGTTGCGAGTTGTTTTCCGGCGAACGGGATCAGAAAAGCCCAGCCACGACTCCCACAGGTTGATGCGGCGATTGAAGCGCAGCCGCGCGCCCTGCATGGCCAGGCGCACCGCAGCCTCGGTGGGGGTGAAGGATGTGGGCTTCCATACGTCCCGCAGGCCAGCAGGAGGTGCGCCGTACCCATGAGCAGGATGATGGCGCCGGCGAGGGTCAGGAGAATTTGCGCCATGTCGATATCACTCTGCGCAGCTGGCACTCACGTCGGGCGGCGTGTCGCCCTGGCGCGCCCACGCGAGCGGGGCGCCGCCTGCCCGCCGGCGTAGCGATCCGCGTATCGATCCAGCAGCCGCCGGATCATGCGCTGATAGGACGTGTGATTGCGCCTGGCGGCTGCCTTGAAGAAATCCACGCTGCGCCGGCTGAGCGAGAGGGTCACCTTATCGAGCCACCCTTCACGAGATAAGGTCTTGTGGGAACCACTCTGACGCTTGATGCGCCAACCGATGTGGAGAAGCGCGGCAAGAACTCGCTTGGCCTTTGCCGAAGGCCAGTTGCTCATGCAACCGCGAGGGTGATGTGGATCGGCACCGGCCGGCTTTCTCCGTGTTCAAGGCGCTCGGCCATGACGCGCAGAGCCAGAGCCTCGGCTTTGGACATGGCCTCATCCGAGGAAGCGCCGTACGCTAGAACGCCGGGCAACTCCGGGACTTCGGCCAGCCAACGACCATCGGCTTCTTGCTCGGACTCAATAGTGAAATTCATGTCTGACGTCTCTGCACGATAAGCGGATTCTACCCTCGCACGGCTGAATATGCCTAGACAGTATGACTTTCGTCGGTTCTCCCCACGGAGGTCAGCATGACCGACGATAGCTCTGTCTATGTCGGGCTGGGTGCGCACATGGACTCCATCGTGGCGGCCTGTGCGGTGGTGACCTGTCGCGCTTCGACCACACCCGCCAGCTGATGGCTGGGTCTGGTGCCGAGCGAATACTCCTCCGGCACCAGAGTCCGCAAAGCGGCATCACCCGCTGCGGCAACGGCTACGCCCGCCCGCTTTGCCATGACACACTCACCCGAAACCTCTACGTCCTGATGGCTCGAAAAAACGAGGATGCCCAGGCTACTCCCCCCTGGCGGACGCGCGTCTTCCATTATTTCCTTGGCACCCAGCGCCGCGGTTCAGCGGCGGGCCGAGCGCGCAGCGCAAGGACCATCCGCTGGACGCGCTTGTTGGGCCTAGGTTTCACCGAAGTAGTCCGAGTCTATTTTCTTGACCTCGTACGTTGCGACTGACGTGACGCCGACGCCGAAATCGATCATCAATCGGGCCAGTGCCTTCCCGTCAATGAGCACGATCTTCGTGTCAATACGAGAAACGTACTCCTGGGCCTCCCTCGTGAACTCGGACGTTGTGATGAAGATGCCCTTTCGTGCGCGCTGCCCTTGAAGCGCACCAGCGAACTTCTGAATCTCGGGCCTTCCAACGGTGTTGTCCCATCGCTTGGCTTGAATGTAGATGCTGTCCAGTCCGAGATGATCTTCTTTAATCACGCCGTCAATGCCTTCGTCGCCGCTGCGGCCAATCGCCTTTCCCGCATCTTTGCGGCTGCCTCCATAGCCCATCTTCACGAGCAATTCTACGACGATGTTTTCGAACAGGGAGGGATCGGCACCCTTCAGGGTCTGCAATAGTTCAGCGGCGATCTCAGAGCGTAGGCGCTCGTAGGCATTCTCCAGCGCCTCATGCGGTGTGGACCCAGGCGCGACTTCCGCTTCAGCAGGTTGCGATTCGTCATCGATCTCTTTCTTCGATCGGTACTTATCCCAGAACTCCTTGAACTCCGGATAGCGATCCAGGTACTTGATAGTGATTCGCTCCGGGGGTGCCTTCAGAAGTTCGTGACCGCGTGCCGTGATCTGAAAGTAACCGCGCTTAGGGTTGTCGAGGAGTCCAGCCTTTTTCAGGTAGGAACGCGCCCAGCCAACGCGATTGATAAAGACGGGCTGCTGCCCGCTGGGGAGGAACTCATTCAATTCCTCGTCAGTGAGCCGAAATTCTTTTGCCAGATGCTGGACCGCATCTCTGAGTTGATGCTCCTTGCCATCGGCGGAGAATCGGAGCAGCGGAAGCATGCACGTTTGAAAATCCGGGATCGCCACAATCTGCCTCCCTAGGCCCAACGCCCGCGTTCAGCCGCGCCGAGGGCCGAAGGCCCGAGGGAACCCGAGCGCGTAGCGCGAGGGCGTCGGCTGAAACGCGTTGTTGGGCGCCAGACTTTCAGTTCGCGATTTCATCGTAGCCCCGGCCGACGAACTGTACGAAGCATATGCCGTGGCCGAAGGGATCGGCCAGCATGGCCAGCTTGCCCCATTTGCTTGAGGTGATCGGTTTCTCCAGCGTGGCCCCGGCTGCTACGGCTCTCTCAGTGGCCGCTTCAATATTCTCAACCTCGAAATCCAGATGTACAGGCGTCCAGTGACGTTTGTACGTTCGTCGGTGGTCCGTCGTGTCCGAGGCAGCGCTACCAGCTGCCTTGACCAGCAGATAGATTGGTGCGTTGCTTCCCAGGAGCTCGACCGCCGACGAGCCGAAGCGGCGGCCCACGCTCAGCTGGAATGCAGCGCAGTAAAAGCGAGTTGCCTTCTCCAAGTCGTCGACATCGACGTTGACGAGCAGATTCATGCCGGCCGATTCACTGGCGCCCAACTTAAATTAGGCAGCGCCATATAGCATCTACATGTAGATATTTGCATATACATCTATATATACCCCCACTCTGTATATATGCATGTAGATATCACGGCACAATCCGCGATTCCAGCCCAAGGCCATAAATCGCCGATAGCGGCACGCGCCAGAGCTTGCGGTCCGGCTTCCAGATGCCGCACGCGCCGCGCCGGGTCATAGCGGTAGCGCACGGCCAGCAGCCGGTCGCCGTACTTGTCCTGGAGCTTGCGGGTGCCGTTCTGGCCCGGCTTCAGCGTGAGGCGGGTCTTCGGCTGTTCTGCCTGCCCCGTTGCGCTTTCCGTTCGAGCATCCTTGCTCATGTGCGATCTCCTGTTTCAGCCTTGCCGTGTTCTCAGCGCCTGCTTCTCGACCTCATACCCCGGCACCAGCGTGCCGAAGGTCTTGTCGGTCCAGCGCAGGAAGCCGGCGAAGTTGCCCTTGACCTTGGCGTGGTGGAAGTCGTGGTGCACGGCGCCGTCGGAAAACGGCAGCCATCGGGTCGGCGACCACGGAAAGTCGTAGCCGCAATGCCCCTCCGCCGCTTCCCATTGGCGGAAGGCGACCCACAGCCAGATCGTGACGACGTGCGCGCCGACCAGCATCGGGCCGATCAGCACGATGAGCCCCGTCAGGCCGTATTCGGTCGGGTGCATGTAGTGGCCGGCGATGGCGCGCGGCGCGTAGATGCGGTGGTGCACGCCATGCACGTGCTTGAGCAGCCAGCGGGTGTGCATGCTGCGGTGGAACCAGTAGTACAGGAAATCATCGAGGTAGATGAAGAACAGCAGTTGCCCAGCCACCACCCACCACTCCGGCAGCGGGCCGACATGCACACCGGTCAGGCGGAACAGCGGCCACAGCAGCGCGGCGGTGGCCAGCGCCTGCGTGTTGTTGATGAACCACTGCCGCAGCGCCTCGCGCGTGCCGACGTGCCTGTCGTGGCGGGACTGGATCTTGTACTTGCGCGCCCAGGCCGGGTCGCGATCCGCGAGCCAGGTGAGCGGGAGGGCGAACAACAGAAAGACGAACATGCTGATCAGGCCGGTGGCGACCGGGAACAGCCAGAACAGCGGCTCGCGATACCAGCCGAGGATGGTGTGCAGCAGTTCGGTCATACACCCTCTCCCCTGCCCCTCTCCCTTACAGGGAGAGGGGAAGAAGCATTGCCCCTCTGCCGCTAGCGGGAGAGGGGAAGAAAGACCGCCCCTCTCCCGCAGTGGGAGAGGACGAGCCGCTGGATCCCGGCTTGCGCCGGGATGACATGCCCTGATGATGTTCCCGGCGTGGCGGGCGTGTCCAGCCGTCAGTCGTCGTCCAGCGCCAGCAGGGAGGCGTTGCCGCCGCTGGCGGTGGTGTTGACGGACACGGTGCGCTCGACGCTCAGGCGGCGCAGCAGGTTGGGCCCGCCGGCCTTGGGTCCGGTGCCGGACAGGCCCTCGCCGCCGAAGGGCTGCACGCCGACCACGGCGCCGATCATGTTGCGGTTGACGTACAGGTTGCCCGCGCGCACGCGGGCGGCGACGTCCTGCGCGCGCGCCTCGATGCGGCTGTGCAGGCCGCAGGTCAGCCCGTAGCCGGTGGCGTTGATGGCGTCGATCACCGGGTCCAGCGCAGCGGCCGGATAGCGGATCACGTGCAGCACCGGCCCGAACACCTCGCCGGGCAGCGCGTCGAGCGCGCCGATTTCGAACGCGCAGGGCGCCAGAAAGCTGCCGTGCGCGCACTCGGCTGCCAGCGGCGCACGGGCGATGAGACGGGCCTCGCGCTCCAGGTGCGCCACGTGCCGCTGCAGGGTGGCGCGTGCCTCGTCGTGGATCACGGGCCCGACGTCGGTTTCGATCCGCGCCGGATCGCCCACGCGCAGCTCGGCCATGGCGCCGGCCAGCATCTCCAGCACCGCCGGCGCGATCTCCTGCTGCAGGAACAGCACGCGCAGCGCCGAACAGTGCTGGCCGGCGCTGTCGAAGGCCGAGCGCAGCACATCCGTCACCACCTGCTCCGGCAGCGCGGTGGAGTCCACGATCATGGCATTGACGCCGCCGGTCTCGGCGATGAGCGGCAGGATGGCGCCCGTGCGCGCCGCCAGCGCGCGCTGCAGCGCCTTGGCCGTGTCGCCGGAGCCGGTCAGCAT
>DATLYR010000189.1 GCA_035574475.1 Nevskiales bacterium
TGAATTCCGCCATCGAAAGTCCGGGCTGAAACTGCACTCGATTCATCGCCATGGTCGTCTCCTTCAGTCGTATCCATGGCACCATCCTCTCAGCACACAGGCTCACCAGATGAGCCCGGCTGAGGTTCGTTGCTAATCAAGTAACCCTTTGTGTATACATGGCGGCGTGACTTGATGCTGTCGACGTTCGGTGTGGACAGGAAGATGTATCCACCGGGTTCGATCACTCGAGCGCATTCACGCAGAAAGTAAGA
This sequence comes from Nevskiales bacterium, assembly GCA_035574475.1. Lineage (NCBI taxonomy): Bacteria > Pseudomonadati > Pseudomonadota > Gammaproteobacteria > Nevskiales > Nevskiales bacterium. The sequence continues at coordinate 255 of DATLYR010000189.1, forward strand.
AGGGTTCTCGAGGTGTTCAATGCCTTCGATGGACACCAAGGCTTCGAACTGCGCGTCCATGAAGGGCAGGCCAGCATTGGCGTCCGCCAGAACGCGTTTGTCTTCACGGTAGTAATAAGGGTCGTTAGCCTCGATGTCCATGGCGGTTACGTCAAGGCCGGCTTCGGTCAGCATGTGGGCAAACATGCCAGAGCCGCAGGGCATTTCCAGGACTTTGCGCCCGGCTAGTGCCTGCAGGTGCTTCTGCACCAGGCGCATGACTTCTTCGTGAGTGCCTTCCGCCCCAGAAAAATCGGACCAGGTCTGTCCCATGAATCAGGGCCTCCAAAATCGGTTTCAAGGGGGGACGGTGCTAAGGATCGCCACTTTACGTCAGGCTACCGTTGTCGCCAAGCCAGTCAGATCAGCCCAAAGCATGTACGGTGCGCGCAAATTCGATTGCCATCGCGGCCGCAGAAAAGGTTTTTTTGATGCGTGCCTGCAGAAAATCCAGCCTTGGGTCGCTTGTGCGCCAATTCAGCCGTAACGCTGTCAGTTTTGCGGCCAGTTCTGCGGTGTCACTGGGTTCAAAGAGGAAGCGGTCGTCATCCAGGACTTCGCCAATTGCGCCGGTGCGACTGCATAACAGCGGCACGCCCGCCGCTAGCACCTCGATAGGCGCAAGTCCGAAGGATTCATGCCGCGAGGGGTGGACGACCAGATCGTACTGCCGCACCAGGCCCCGGAAGTCTTCAACGCGGCCCAGAAAGCGAAATCGGCTACGCCTCTGGCGTGTCAGGTATAGGTCGTTCCGTGCTGGATCCGGCTGGATCCCGGTAAAGTCGCAATCCAGCCGGAAGCTGGAATCGGAGATTTCCAGGCGATCGAGTGCCGTCACCCAATCGGCCCAGCCCTTGCGCGATACCTCCGATCCCGCGATCAAGACTCGCGCGGGGAAATTCTCGGGTCGTGGCTTTGGGGGCAGGAACTCCTCTTCCGCAAGACCTTCGCGGTATAGATGGACATGCCGGCCTCCTGACCATCCGCCAGCGGCGAGCTGGAGTTCCTTGCCCACTGCGTAAAGCGCGTCGGCACGATTACAGCCGTACTTGAAAAAATCCCTCTGAGACATGCCGGGTGTACGCAGAATGACGACAGACCGCGCACCGCACGCCGAGGCCACGGCGTGCGAGAGCAAGCTATCCTGATGGTCGTTTGCCACGATGACGCGCGGCCGCCAGCCATTCGCTTGCAACAACGTCCGGACATGGTATGCGAAACGTGCGTTGCCCCAGAGCCTGCCCTGTAGCGAACGTGACCTCGGGAAGGGCGTGACTATGTTTGCAACGGCATATTCCTGGCACCAGTCCGCGAGCCAGCCCTCTTCACCGAGCACGACGACGGGTGTGAGCGCGCGCAGGGGGGGCTGCGTGACGAGCCGCGCGAGGGAAGTCTGTGCGCCTGCACGCGTTGCACGATTCTGCAGAAAGAGGACAACGTCCGTGACCTGCATGGCGGAGTTGGCCATAGATGCTGTGTGGCGCTCAATCTTCCCAAACTACCAGTTGCTTTGATTCGAGGCACTGGTTGACCAGCCCGGCGTAGCGCTCTTCCACCGAGTGGCGCTTGATCTTCATGGTTGGCGTCAGGAAGCCGTTGTCGATGCTCCACGGCTCGCGCACCACCACAATCCCGGCGACCTCCTCGTGCGCTTCCAGCGTGGCGTTGAGCTGCTCCAGGCTGGCGGTGAGCGACTGCGTGACCTGTTCGCGCGGCAGGCTCTTGGCGTTCTCGCTCAGCACCACCAGGGCGACCGGCTGCTTCAGGCCGGCGCCGACCAGGCACAGCATCTCGATGTTCGAATTCGTCGCCAGCTTGCCCTCGATGGGCGCAGGTGCCACGTACTTGCCCTTGAGCGTCTTGAAGATGTCCTTGACGCGGCCGGTGATGAAGATGAAGCCCTCCTCGTCGATGCGGCCCTTGTCGCCGGTGTGCACCCAGCCGCCGGCCAGGGTTTCGGCGGTTTTCTCCGGCTCCTTGTAGTAGCCGGTCATCTGCGCCGGGCTGCGGGTCAGGATCTCGCCTTCCTCGGACAGCTTGACCTCGCAGCCGGGCACGGCGCGGCCGACCGAGCCGAACTTGTTCGCGTCCGGCAGGTTGACGCTGACGTAGGCGCAGTTCTCGGTCATGCCATAGCCCTGCATGATCGGGATGCCGAGCTTGTTGAACCACTCCAGCGTGGACACCGGGATCGCGGCGGCGCCGGTGATGTTGAGGCGCGAGTTCTGCAGGCCGAGCCCGGTCTTGATTTTTTTCTTGATCAGGCCGGAGATCACCGGGATCTTCAGCAGGCGGTCGAGCTTCTGCTGCGGCAGCTTCTTGAGGATGCCCTGCTGGATGCGGGTCCAGACCGCCGGCACCGCGATGAAGCGCGTCGGCGCCACCTCGGCCAGCTGCTCGGCGAATTTCTCCAGCGACTCCAGGAAGGACACCTGCGCGCCGGTGTAGATGCTGAACATCTCCACCGCGCCGCGCTCGAAGATGTGCGCCAGCGGCAGGTAGGAAAAGAGGCGCTCGTCGTCGCCGGGCCGGAGGATCTTGAGCATGCCCTGCAGCGCGAACATCACCGCCGCGCCCTTGATCTCCACGCCCTTCGGGTTGCCGGTGGTACCGGAGGTATAGACCAGCGTCCAGGGCTTCTCGGGATCGGGCACGATCTCGCCCTGCAGCGGGCGGTACTGCTGCAGCCAGTCCTCCCACTCGTAGTCGCCGGGCGCGACGTCGGGGTAGGGCATGGACACGCGCTTCACCTGCGGCGGTATGCCGTTGAGGATCGACTCCGGCTCCTGCATCGGGCCGATGAAAATCAGTTTTGCCTCGCAGTGCTTGAGGATGTAGCTGACGGCGTCGGTGGCCTGCTTGGGATACAGCCCCACGCTGACGTGGCCGGCCATGGCGATGGCCCAGTCGGCGATGAACCAGTGCGCGCAGTTGCGGCCCGCGATGGCGATGTGGCTGCCCGCGGGGAAGTTGAGCGCCTTGATCGCAGCAGCAATACGGCGCACCTGGTCGGCCACCTGCGCGAACGTGTACTCATGCCACACGCCGTTGACGGGCTGGCGCAGGTAAACCTTGCCGGGCTGGGTTTTTTCCCAGTGCCACAGCATGTCGAGCGGGGCTTTGCCGGTGACGTCTAGCATGATGAAATCCCTGGTGTTTTACACGAGCTTCGGTGGCCTCGCGGCCCCCTTGTCTGTGTTCTATATCGGGGTACGCGAGCGTACCGTTCAAACTCTAATGGACGCCGGCGTATTCGCCAAGCGAGGGTGAAGGGGTGAAGGGCGGATTATGGGGTTGGCGCGGTGGGCAAGTACCGGCCAGAAGCGGGCATTCAGAGAGAACATGAAAATGCCTTCAAAGCGGATACTTCAATGTCTCACCTCGGTCATATCCAGTCACTGGTGAACGGCAGCTTTGCTGAAACCCATATCATTCTGGGGATGAATGCGCCGTGGCGGTAGCCAGCCCCGAGCGGACATTGCAGGCGCTCGGATAGCCCCTCTCTGTGAAGGGCCTGCGGACGGACTCAGGCCGTGATCAGGTTCTTCGCCAGGGAAGAGCAGATTCGACGCTTCTCCGCATCCGACATCGGATGCGCCAATAGCCCTTCTACCGTAAAGACCCAGATCTTCACGAGCGCCTTGGCCTTCTTCCGCGGGATGCCGGCTTGGTGCATTTCGCTCTGGATGAGCATTTCGCTCAACTCGTGAAAGCGGTCGTGCCAAGCCGCGATCACGGGCGAAATCTGGATGCGGGCATGCACCGTGGCGACCAGGCGACGCGCCCGCTCCAGCTGGCGGACCACCATCAACAGGCGACTCGTCGTGTCGGTGGCGGGGGCGCGCAGGAACTCGGCCATGCCGCTTTCCAACTCCGCGTCCAGCACTGCGACGAGCAGCTCGTCCTTGTCCCGGAAGTACCAGTAGATGGTGTTGGGCGCGACGCCGGCGGCGGCCGCAATCGACGCCATCGAGGTCGCCTCGTATCCCGTCTCGAGGAAGAGGGTCCGGGCGGCGCCGACGATCTCGCTGCGCTTCTCGGCGGAGTCCTGCTGAATTTTGTTACGCGGCATTTCGAAAGGCTTACGGTTGGCTGAAGTGCCACTGTGTAGTGATTCTATGGTCTCTTGAATGTAACTCAAGAAACTGGTAACGTCTCTTGATCGTTAATCAAGAAACCCCGAAGCATCTCGCTTCCTGAACCCATGAAGACCCGAAATGCATTGATCACCGGTGCCTCGGCCGGCATCGGCGCCGCGTTCGCACGCCACCTGGCCAGCGAAGGCTACGGCCTGTATCTCGTCGCCCGCCGCGCAGAGCGGCTGGAGGGCCTGGCGTGCGCGAAGGCTGATCGGCCGTGATGGCGGGCAAACCCACCTGCGTCCCGGGCACGGTCAACAAGCTCATGACGAGCATCATGCGACCGATTCCGCTCGGCCTGCAGTACCAGTTGGGCAAGCGTCTGAATCCCTTCAAGCAGCACTGATCCAGCCTTCTCATCCCATGCAAGTCCGATCCGCGAAGACCTCCTTCCAAAGCGCCGGCGTGCGTTGCTCCGCCACCCTGCACCTGCCGGAAGGCGCGGGTCCGTTCCCCGCCATCCTGATGGTCCATGGCTGGGGTGGCGTGCAGGACGCCCTGACGCTGCCGTTCTATGCGCCGTTCAACGAGGCGGGCTTCGCGGTCATGACCTTCGATTACGCCGGCTGGGGCCAAAGCGACGGTACGCCGCGTAACCTCATCAATCCGTGGCACCGCGAGCGCGATGTGGAGAACGCGTTGCAACACCTGCGTGAACAAACTCAGATTGACCCCAGCCGCATCGTGCTGTGGGGCACCTCGTTCGGTGGCGGTCACGTGGTCCGGCTCGCCGCGCGACACCCGGAACTGCTCGGCGCCATTGCCCAAGTCCCGATGCTCGATGGGATGGCCGCCGTGAAGGCAGTCCCCCCGCTGCGCCTGTTGCGCTTTGGCTTGTGCGGATTAATGGACCTGTTGCGCGGCAATGATCCGATCTACCTTCCGGTGGTGGGCAGCGAGGGTGAATGGTCGAGCATGGATCGCGACGGCGCTGCGCTTGCCATGCAGAAAGGTCAGCAGGCGATGATCGAAAGTCTCGGCCCGGAGGCTCCCCCGTACGACAACCGCGTGGCCGCCCGTTCGCTGCTGACGATGGGCCTGTACCGCCCGTTCAAGAGCCTGAAGGACGTCACGATCCCGCTGCTGATCGTGGGAGCCACGCGCGACACCGTTGCGCCGTTCGTGGAGAAGCGGATCCGTGAACTGAACAATCCCAGGATCCGGATCCAGATCCTCGACGCCAATCACTTCGACCCGTATTTCGAGCCTGCACTATCCCGAAATCTCGGCTACCAGCTGGATTTCTTGAAAGGCCTCTCGACGGCAAAGCGCTGAGTTGAGTACGACCCAGACCTTCCCACCGACAAGAAAAAGGGCAGGCCGGTTTACCGGCCTGCCCTTTTTTGTACGGCAACTGCCTGATCAGGCGTTGGCGACGCGGCGCTCCGGCAGCGGCTCGGCTTCTATGCCGAAGAACTGCTCCTTCGTGAACACGTCCACCTCGATGGCTTCGAGGCGCGCGGCCAGCGCGCTCTTCACCAGACGCGCTTCCTCGGCCGTGATCACGCCCTTGGCCTGGGCGACGTCGGCCAGGCTGTCGGCCGCGCCTTTCGGCAGGCTGCGGCTGCGCTGCGCGGCGGCGATCTTGTCGAGCACCGGCTGCGCCTCGGTCACCAGGCGGAAGGCCTTGAGCAGGCGGCCGGCGCCGACAGTGTGCTCGGCCGGCGCGAACACGCCCTCGGACAGGCGCTGGAACTGCGCGTTGTAGCTCTGGATGGTCAGCGCGGCGGCGCGGCTCTCGGCATCGCCCGGCAGGGTGCCGACCGGGTTCAGCCGCAGCCACAGCGCGCCGACGCTGCGCATCAGCCCGCCCAGCAGCGGCGCGTCGAAGTTGGCGTAGATGCCTTCGAAGGCCTTCTGCACCTGGGCCAACGCATACTGCACGGAGTAATGCACCAGCGGCAGATCCTCGCTGCGGCGGCCCTCGGCCTCAAAGCGGCGCAGGGCGGAGAAGCCGAGGAACATCCAGGCCACGGCATCGGCGTAGCGGCCGGTCAGCTTGCCGCGCGCCTTGAGCTTGCCGCCGATGGTGAACATCGCCATGTCGGTGAGGAAGCCGAAGCGCGCCGCGGCCCAGCCGAGGCGGCGGTAGTACTTCGCCGTCGGGCCGGACACCGGCACGCTCACGGTCCAGCCGCGGGTCAGGCCGCGCACCGTGGTGCGCAGCAGGCCCATGACCACGTGGCCGAGCCAGCCGAGCAGGTTGCGGCGGAACTTGGCGACGTCGTTCTCCTCTACGCCCTTGACCACGTTCAGCGCGTAGGGATGGCAGCGCGTGGCGCCCTGGCCGAAGATCATGAGCGTGCGCGTCATGATGTTGGCGCCCTCGACCGTGATCGCCACCGGCGCCGCGGTATAACCGCGGCCGACGATGTTATTGGGGCCCTGCATCACGCCGGCGCCGGAGAACACGTCCATGGCGTCGATCGCCAGCTCGCGCGCCAGCTCGGTGGTATAGGCCTTGAGAATGGCGGAGACGACCGGCGGCTGCTGGCCACTGTCCACCGCCGAGCAGCTGTACACGCGCGCGGCCTCGCTCAGGTAGGTGAGCGCCGCGACCTTGCCGACTTTCTCCTCGACACCTTCCATGCGGCCGATCGGGATGCCGAACTGCTGGCGCACCATCGAGTAGGCGCCGGTGGCGGCCATCGCCGCCTTCATGCCGCCGACCGCGCCCGCGGGCAGCGAGACCGCACGGCCGCCGGCGAGCTGCTCCATCAGCATCTTCCAGCCCAGGCCGGCGTAGGTCGGGCCGCCGATGATGTTGTCCACCGGCACGACCACGTCCTTGCCGATGAGCGGGCCGTTGTAGAAGGCCTCGCCGATGGGCTCGTGGTGGTCGCCGTTGGAAAAGCCCGGCGTACCCTTGTGCACCAGCACGACGGTGATGCCGGGGTGCTCGCCCTTGCCGAGCAGGTTGTCGGGATCGTGCAGCGTGCAGGCGATCGAGCAGAGATTGGCGATCGGTGCGAGCGTGATGTAGCGCTTGCGGAAGTTGAGCTTGAGCTTGACCTGGCCGTCGCTGTCCTTGAACACCAGGCCTTCGGCCTTGATCGAGGCGGCGTCGGAGCCGGCGGTCGGCTCGGTCAGGCCGAAGCAGGGCACGTACTCACCGCGCGCCAGCCGCGGCAGGTAATGGTCCTTCTGCGCCTGGGTGCCGTAATGCACGATCAACTCGGCGGCGCCGAGCGAGTTGGGGATCACCACCAGCGTGCCGACGGTGACGGAGTAGGGCGAGAGCTTGGCCATCACGCTGGACTTGCCGAGCGTAGAGAAGTCCAGGCCGCCGTATTCCTTCGGCACGTTCATGCCCATGAAGCCGTGTTTCTTGATGAACTCGACGATGGGTTCGGGTATGACGTGGGTGCGCGCGATCTCCTCGCGGTCGATCATGCGGCACAGTTCTTCCGTCGGGCCATCGAGGAAGGCCTGCTCCTCGGGCGGCAGGCGGTTGTAGGCCTCGGCCAGCATCTTCTTGAAGTCGGGGTTGCCGCCGAAGAACTCGCCGTCCACCCACACGGTGCCGGCCTCCAGTGCCTGGCGCTCGGTGTCGGAAATCTGCGGCAGGATCTTGTTGGCCTGCATCCACTTCATCAGCATCGCGAACATGGTTACGTCCTCAGTGGAATGAAAATCCGGTTTGTCCGTCAACCCGGCGGAGGCCGGTGTCCAGTGTCTTCAAAGTCACTGGATTCCGGCTTTCGCCGGAATGACGGGAAAAATTGATCAGCGCCGCCATTAACTGAAGGTCTCGCCGCTGGCGGCCATCTTCTCCAGCAGCTTGGCGGGACGGAAGCGCTCGCCGTACCTGTCGGCCAGCTCGTGGCAGCGGGCGACGAAGCGTTTCACGCCATAGGCGTTGATGAACTGCAGCGCGCCGCCGTGGTGGGCGGCAAATCCAATCCCGAAGACCGAGCCGATGTTGGCGTCGGCGACCTTCATCAGCACGCCTTCCTCGAAGCAGCGCGCGGTTTCGTTGGCCTGGATCAGCATCATGCGGTCCTGCATTTCCTGCTCGGAGAGCGGCTTTTTCGCCGGCTTGAAGTGCTCGGCCAGGCCGGGCCACAGGAATTTCTGGCCGCCCGCAGGGTACTCGTAGAACCCCTTGCCGGCCTTCTTGCCGGGGCGGTCCAGCTCCTTGACCATCTTACGGATGACCTTCTCGGCCGGATGCGGCTTGTACTCGCGGCCTTCGGCCTTAAAGTCCTTGCGCGTCTGGTCCATGATGTGCAGCGACAGCGACAGCGAGACCTCGTCGTTGAGCGCCAGCGGGCCTACCGGCATGCCGGCCTTGATGCCGGCCATCTCGATCGCGCGCGGGTTCTGGCCTTCCGCCAGCAAGGTCACGCCCTCCATCACGTAGGTCGAGAACACGCGCGAGGTGAAGAAGCCGCGCGAGTCGTTCACGACGATCGGCGTCTTTCTGATCTGCTGTACGTAGTCGAAGCCGCGCGCCAGCGTTTCCGGCGAGGTCTCCTTGCCCAGGATGATCTCGACCAGCGGCATCTTGTCCACCGGCGAGAAGAAGTGCAGGCCGATGAAGTTTTTGGGCCGGCTGCTAGCCTGGGCCAGGCCGGTGATCGGCAGGGTGGAAGTGTTGGAAGCAAAGACCGCGTCCGCAGCGATGACCTTTTCGGCCTTTTTCGTCACGTCGGCCTTGATCTTGCGGTCCTCGAACACGGCCTCGATGACCAGGTCGCAGCCTTCCAGGTCCCTGTATTCCGTGGTCGGCTTGATGCGTGCCAGCAGTTCGTCTTTCTGCTGCGGGGTGGCGCGGCCCTTCTTGATGGCCTTGTCGAGCAGGCCGGCGGAATAGGCCTTGCCCTTTTCGGCGGCCTCCTGCGTGGTATCGAGCAGCACCACCTCGATGCCGGCCTTCGCCGAGACATAGGCAATCCCGGCGCCCATCATGCCCGCGCCGAGCATGCCGAGCTTTTTGACCTGGCGCTTCTCGTAGCCCTGCGGGCGCGACTCGCCCTTGTTGAGCTTGTTGAGCTGGAACCAGAAGGTGCCGATCATGTTCTTCGACACCTGCGACACCACGCAGTTGGCGAAGTAGCGGCTCTCGGTCCTGCAGCCGGTGTCGAAGTCTGTGATGCCACCCTCGAACACACTCGACAGGATATTGAGCGGCGCCGGGTAGTTGCCATGCGTTTTCTGGTTGAGCATGGACGGCGCGATCGCCAGCATCTGCACGTTGGCCGGCGACCTGGAATCGCCGCCCGGCCACTTGAAGTCTTTGCGGTCCCAGGGCTGCAGCGGCTTCGGGTTGGCGGCGATCCAGGCGCGCGCCTTGGCCATCATGTCGGCGGCGTCGGTGGCCAGCTCGTTGATGATGCCGAGGCCCTTGGCCTTCTCCGGCGAGAGTTCCTTGCCTTCCAGCATCAGCGGCAGCGCCTGCTGGATGCCGATCAGGCGCGGCAAACGCTGGGTGCCGCCACCGCCCGGCAGCAGGCCCAGCTTCACTTCCGGCAGGCCGAACTTGGCCTTGGGATTGTTGATCGCGACGCGGTAATGGCAGCCCAGCGCCATTTCCAGCCCGCCGCCGAGCGCGGTGCCGTTGAGCGCCGCGACCACCGGCCGGCCGCAGGTCTCCAGCCGCCGCAGGAAGGCCTTGAAGGCCTCGGACATGGCGAAGGCCTCGGCGGGGTCGGTGATGGCGAACACCTTCTCGATGTCCGCGCCGGCCAGGAATTCCTTCTTGCCCGAGGTGATGATCACGCCCTTGATCGAGGCATCGCCCTCGATTTTCTGGATGGCGTCGGCAAAGGGCTGGGTGAGTTCCTCGTTCAGCACGTTCATGCTGCGGCCGGGCATGTCCAGCGTCAGCGTGACGATACCCTCGGCGTCCTTCTCGAACTTTACGCTCATGGTGTTCAGACCCTTTCGATGATCGTGGCGATGCCCATGCCGCCGCCGACGCACAGCGAGATCAGGGCGGTGGACTTGTCCTGGCGCTCGAGCTCGTCCAGCGCGGTGCCGAGGATGATGGCGCCGGTGGCGCCCAGCGGATGGCCCATGGCGATAGCGCCGCCGTTGACGTTGACCCTGGCCGGGTCGATGTCGAGCGCGCGCTGCGCTTTCAGCACCACCGCGGCGAAGGCCTCATTGATCTCGAACAGGTCGATGTCCTTCGTCTTCATGCGCGCCTTCTTGAGCGCCTTCTGCGAGGCCGGCGCGATGCCGGTCAGCATGATGGTGGGTTCGCTGCCGGTGACGGCACAGGCCCGGATGCGGGCGCGGGGCTTGAGTCCCAGCGCCTTGCCGATCCTGTCGTTGCCGACGAGCACCAGCGCGGCGCCATCCACGATGCCGGAGGAATTGCCGGCATGGTGTACGTGGTTGATTCTCTCGACCGTGGTGTATTTGAACAGGGCCGTTGCGTCGAAGCCCATCTGGCCCATCTGCTCGAAGGAGGGCTTGAGCGTAGCCAGGCCTTCCAGCGTGGTGTCCGGGCGGATGAATTCGTCGTGGTCGAGCACCACCATGCCGTTGAGGTCCCGCACCGGCACCAGCGACTTGCTGAAGCGGCCTTCGGTGCGGGCGCGCGCGGCCTTCTGCTGCGACTCGAGCGCAAAGCGGTCCACGTCCGTGCGCGAGAAGCCCTCCAGCGTGGCGATCAGGTCGGCGCCGATGCCCTGTGGGGCGAAGCCCATGTGGCTGTTGACGCGCGGGTCCATGACCATGGCGCCGCCGTCCATGCCCATCGGCCAGCGCGACATGCTCTCGACGCCGCCGCCGACCACCAGATCCTCCTGGCCGGACATGACCTTCATCGCCGCGAGATTGACCGACTCCAGGCCCGAGGCGCAGAAGCGGCTCTGGGTGACGCCGGCCACCGACTGGTCCCAGTCGGCGTAGAGCACCGCCGTGCGCGCGATGTCGGCGCCCTGTTCGCCGACCGGCGTCACGCAGCCAATCACCACGTCGTCCACGCGGCTGGTGTCGAGCCGGTTGCGCTCGCGCAGCGCGTCGAGCAGGTTCTTGAGCAGGTGGACCGGGGTCACGCCATGCAGCGTGCCGTCCTTCTTGCCCTTGCCGCGCGGCGTGCGCACCGCGTCATAGATATAGGCCTGTGTCATGGGAATACCGTGCTGTGGTGAACCGGGAGCCGGCGCCACCATACGGTAAGAGGCTTTACTGTATGGCCGATACGCTGGCGTATGTTCGAGCCTGAAACTAGACCATGCGCCGGCAAAATGCAATGGCCGCCTAGCCCGGTATTGCCATAGATATTCCAGTATATCGACGCAGGCGACGCCCAAAGCGGGCGCTTGCAATCGCCCGCGGCCAGCCGATAATGTGCGTTACCGCAATCTCTGGAAACGACGAGCCCCGACATGACTGCCGCCAGCGCCACGGCCGCGCTCCGACCGCTTCGCGAGATGGATCCGGACACGCGCCGGCGCATCGAGAACGCCGTGCTCGAGATCTTTTCGCAGCGCGAGTTCCACAAGGTCAGCCTGATCGAGATCGCCACCGCGGCCAACGTCAGCCTGCAGACCATCTACAAGTACTACGGCAGCAAGGAGGCGCTGCTGTTCAACAGCCTCGACACCTGGCTCGGCCAGCTGGCCGGCCGCATGATGGATCACCTGCAGGGCATCGAGACCTACAAGGACCGCCTGCGCAAGGTGTTCTGGCTGGCGCTGGACTTCTTTGACAAGAACCCCAAGGTCGCGCAGCTGATCATGAGCTCGGTGTATCTCAATACCTGGCAGAAGGAGCCGACCTTCCAGCAGCCGGAGCTGTTCGGCCTGTTCCTGCGCGTGCTGGGCGAGGGGCGCGCCAAGGGCATCCTGACCGACGAGGTCGAGGAAAAAGTGCTGCTGGACTTCATCTTCGGCATCACCAGCCGCATGGTGTTCATGTGGATCACGCGCGGCGAGCATGCCCAGCGCCGCCTCACCGACCAGGCCAACGTCTGGTTCGAGATGCTCTGGCGCGCAATCGCGAAGCCAACATCAGCCGCGCGCGGCTGATGTCGCCCCGGCGAAAGCCGGGGCCCAGTGACTTATCCGCCTACCGATCCAGCACGATGCGATAGCGCGCCTTGCCCTCGCGGAGCCGGGCCATCGCCTCGTTGGCCCGTGCCATCGGGAAATGCTCGACCACCGGCGCGATGCGGTGGCGGGCGCAGAACTCCAGCATCTGCAGGGTGCGTAGCGGACTGCCGGTAGGCGAGGAGGACAGGGAACGCTGGCCGCCCATCAGGCCGAAGGTCGAGACCGGAATGGGTTCCAGCACGGCGCCAACCACATGCAGGCGCCCGTGTGGCGCCAGCGCGCCGATATAGGCGCCCCATTCCAGCGTCACATTCGAGGTCACCAGGATGAAATCCAGGCTGCGCGCGAGTTTCTTCAGGCCGGCCTTGTCGGTGCTGCTGACGGTGTGATGCGCGCCGAGCTTGAGCGCCTCCGCGTGCTTGGCCTCACTGGAGGTGAAGGCCGTCACCTCGCAGCCCCAGGCGCGCAGGAACATCAGCGCCATGTGGCCGAGTCCGCCGATGCCGACCACGCCGACGCGGTCCAGCGGCTTCACGCCGAAATCCACGATCGGCTGGAAAACGGTGATGCCGCCGCAGAACAGCGGTCCGGCGGCGGAAGTGTCCACCCCCTCCGGCAGGCGGATGGCCCAGCTCCAGTGGCAGCGCACGCGCTCGGCGAAACCTCCGTGGCGCTTGACGATCGTTTCCTCCTTGTCGCGGCACAGGTGCGGGTCGCCGCCGAGGCACTGCCGGCAGTGCTGGCAGCTGCCGGAGATCCAGCCCAGCCCGACGCGCTCGCCGACCCGCAGGCCCTTGACCTGCTCGCCGGCGGCGGCCACGCGGCCCACGACCTCATGGCCGGGCACGAAGGGATAGGCGGTGTTCCGCCACTCGTTGTCGAGCATGGACAGGTCGGAGTGGCAGATGCCGCAGTGCTCGACCTCGATCTCGACCTGCTCGGCGCCGAGCGGGCCGGGCTCGTACTCGAAGGCTTCCAGCGGGCCGCCGGGGCGCGTGGCGGCGTAGGCGCGGATGCGGCTCTGGGACATGGGGGGCCTCCCTTGCGGCGATGGCTGCCTACCTTAGCGCAGGCCGGGTGCCAGGTCAGGCGTCAGCGCCCGTTCTTCTGCATGTAACGGTGGACGAAGAAGTAGTACAGCCCGCCGAGCACCACGAACGCGCCGACCAGCCACAGGGTGATGCGGTGCAGGCTGCCGGCCATCAGCTCGGCGTCGTTGCCGGCGACGATGCCGACATGGGTCAGCACCGCGCACCAGATCGCCGAGCCGAGCAGGGTGTAGATCGAGTACAGCAGGAAATTCATGCGCACGATGCCGAAGGGGATGCCGACCAGATGGCGCACCACCGGCAGCAGACGCGAGACGAACACCCCGGCCGGGCCGTAATGACGGGCCCAGCGCTCCGCCGCTTCGACCTTCTCGCGTGGCAGCAGGACGTAATGTCCGTAGCGCAGCACCAGCGGGCGGCCGATCAGGCGCGCGCCCCAGTACATGACCGTGGCGCCGATCCAGGAGCCAACGGTGCCGGCGATGACGATGCCGATGAAGCTGAAGCGCCCTTCCGCGATGAGCAGCGCGGCCGGCGGGATGACCAGCTCGCTGGGCAGCGGCACGAAGGAGCTCTCGACCGCCATGAGCAGCGCGATCAGCGGATAGCCGCCGGCATCCAGCGCCGCCAGGTACCAGTCGATGAGGTCCTTCAGCAGCTCACGCATGTTCTTATCTCGTAGGAGCGCGCCCTGTGCGCGACATTCCAGGGGTCGCCAGCATGGCTCTGACTCCTGCCAGGACGCGCATCGGGGATCAGTGCCGGAAGTGTCGCATGCCGGTAAACACCATCGCCATGCCATGCTCGTCGGCCGCGGCGATGACCTCGGGGTCGCGCAGTGAGCCGCCCGGTTGGATGACCGCGGTGATCCCGGCCGCGGCCGCGGCATCGATGCCGTCGCGGAAGGGGAAGAAGGCGTCCGAGGCCATGACCGAACCCTTGACCTCGAGCTTCTCGTCCGCAGCCTTGATGCCGGCGATGCGGGCCGAGTACACGCGGCTCATCTGGCCGGCGCCGATACCGATGGTCTGGCGGTTCTTCGCGTAAACAATCGCGTTGGACTTGACGTACTTGGCCACTTTCCAGGCGAAGATCAGGTCGTGCAGCTCCGCTTCGGTCGGCGCGCGCTGCGTAACGACCTTCAGATCGGTCTCGGTAATCATGCCGATGTCGCTGTCCTGTACCAGCAGCCCGCCGGCCACACGCTTGAAATCGAGCGTGGCGGGGCGCGCGTCCGTCCATGCGCCGCATTCCAGCAGGCGCACGTTCTGTTTGGCGGCCACGGCCTGGCGCGCGGCCTCGCTGACCTTCGGCGCGATGATCACCTCCACGAACTGGCGGTCCACGATCGCCTTGGCGGTCGCGCCGTCCAGCTCGCGGTTGAAGGCGATGATGCCGCCGAAGGCCGAGGTCGGGTCGGTCTGGTAGGCGAGGTCGTAGGCCTTGCCGATGCCCTCCGGCGACACCGCCACGCCGCAGGGATTGGCGTGCTTGACGATCACGCAGGCGGGCTTGACGAAGGACTTCACGCACTCCAGCGCGGCGTCCGTGTCGGCCACGTTGTTGTAAGACAGTGCCTTGCCCTGCAGCTGGCGCGCGCTGGCGACGGTGCCGGCGGGCGGCGCATGCTCGACGTAGAACGCCGCCTTCTGGTGCGGGTTCTCGCCGTAGCGCATGTCCTGCGCCTTGATGAACTGTAGGTTGAGCGTGCGCGGGAAGTCTTCGCGGGCGCCATCCTTGCGTAATGCGCCGAGCCAGTTGGCGATGGCGCCGTCGTAGCGCGCGGTGTGCTCGAAGACCTTGGTGGCGAGCTCGCGGCGCGTGGCCTCGGTGACGCCGCCGTGCTGCTCCAGCTCGGCCAGCACGCGCGCGTAGTCGGCCGCGTCCACCACCACGGTGACGTCGGCATGGTTCTTGGCCGCCGCGCGCAGCAGGGTTGGCCCGCCGATGTCGATGTTCTCGATCGCGTCCTCGAGCGTGCAGCCGGGCTTGGCGACCGTGGCCTCGAAGGGATAGAGATTGACCGCGATCAGATCGATCGGCTCGATGCCCTGCTGCCGCATCACGGCGTCATCCGTGCCGCGGCGGCCGAGGATGCCGCCGTGGATCTTCGGGTGCAGGGTCTTGACGCGGCCGTCCATGATCTCGGGCGAGCCGGTGAAGTCGGAGACTTCCGTGACGGCGATGCCGGCCTGCGCCAGCAGCTTCGCCGTGCCGCCGGTCGAGAGGATGTGCACCCCGAGCGCGGCCAGGGCGCGCGCAAGATCCACCACGCCGCTCTTGTCGGAAACGCTGATCAGCGCGCGGCGAATGGGGCGTGGATTCGTCATCCGTCAGCCTCGGGCCAGTAAGCAGCGCTTACGCGTCGAGGCCGTAGGTCTTGAGTTTCTTGCGCAGGGTGCCGCGGTTGATGCCGAGGATCTCGGCCGCGCGCGACTGGTTGCCCTCGCTATAGCGCATGACCGCTTCGAGCAGCGGCTCCTCCACCTGCTCCAGCACCATGTCGTACAACCGGTTGGGGCGATGGCCGTTCAGCGCGCGGAAGTATTGGTCCAGGCTGTCGCTCACGTGGCGGCGCAGGGCGCCGTCGCCGGGTTTGCGGTTGCTTTTCGGGCTCATGCGCAAAGAATTTTTCTAATAAGGTTCCTGGTCAAGCCGAGCTTCGTGGTGATGCCGCGAAGGGCTTCCTCCGGTTCCCGCCCGCAGCGCGTGCGTGGCGCGCCTTTCCGAGGGGGAGGCGATCATAGCCGCAAAGTTTCCAAGGGGGAAGTGCTTGCGGCGGGACTGGGATTGTGCTTGCAAGAGGCATTCCAGCTCTAGCAGAAATCCGCTGCGGCCTGCGGCGCCGTTCAGCTTAGCGGGGATAAAAACGCAGCGGGTTGACGACGGTGATCGCGGGCACGTCCTCGGGGCCGAAGTCCAGCAGCAGGATGCGGCTGACCAGCTTGGCTTCCAGTTCCGGATCGCGCAGTTCGCTGGAGACGACGCGGCAGGCGGATACCTTGCCGGAGGGCTGAATGGTGAGCTCGAACACCACCGCGCCCTGCAGACCGGGGTTCTGGCGCAGCGCGCGCTGGTAGAGCGACTCGAACGCGGCCTTGTTGCGGTCGAACACCAGCTGGATGCTCTCGCTGCTGCGCTTGGGCTGGTAGGTGCCCTGGCCGCCGGTACCGCCGCCGCTGCCGCCTCCGGTGCCGCCGCTGCCCTGGGGCCCACCGCGGCCGATGCTGCCGCCGGTGCCGCCCTCGCGCAGCGTGGTGCCGCCGGCATTGGCCTGGCCGACACCGCTGATGGAAATGCCGCCGCTGCCCTGTTCGGCACCCGCGACCAGTAGTTCAGGATTGTCGCTGGGCTTGGCGCTGACCGCGCCGATCAGCGGGCGCTCGCTCTGGATGCTGGTCAGTACGGCGCTGTTCTGCAGCGCGGCGAGTTCGTGCGCGGCGCTGAGTACGCCGGTCCGTGCCGCACGCTCGCGCGCCGCCTGCGCAGAGGGGGCCTGCCGCGGTGTCGGCTGCTGGGCCGGCGCTGCACTGGTGGCCGGTTGCGGCTGGACCGGTTTCGGCTGCGGTGTTTCGCCGCCACCGAGGGGCCGCGGCGGCGGTGGTGGCGGCGGCCGCGGGATCAGCGCCAGCTTGACCACCGGCGCCGGGTCGTCGGCCGGCTCGAGCGGTTCCAGGAATACCGGCAGGTGCGGCACGACCGCGGCCAGCAGCATGACCAGGCCGAGCGCCGCAGTCTGGATGCGGACGTAGCGGCCCTCGTCGTCGGCGCGGCGCGACCAGGGCAGCAGGGTCGGGGAGTGCAGCGCCGCCAGCATGTTCAGCGCTCGCGCCGGATGACCGCCAGGGCGATCTGGTCGTACTGCGCCTGGCTGCAACTGAGCATCACCTTGCGCAGCAGTTCATAGGGAATGCCGCGGTCGCCCATGATGGTCACGCGCCGGGCCTCGCCTTCGCGCGTCAGCTGCGCCAGCGCGGCCTGCAGCGCCGGGATGTTCTGCTCGGGACTGCGCTCCACGGCCGTGCGTTCGGCGATGCGCTCGCCTTGCAGCAGAATCTCGGTGGGCGTGACCATCACCACTGGGCTGGGCTCGGTGCGCTGCTCGGCCGCCGATTGCGGCAGCACGATGCCGCGCGGGCTGGGCAGCACCTCGACCTCGCCGGCGTTCACCAGCAGGAAGAACACCAGGATGGTGAAGATGTCCATCAGCGAGACCAGGTTCAGCTCCGGTGCGCGCGTGCGGGCGCGCTCCAGGCGGCGGACACGGCGCGAGGTGGTCAGCGCCATGACTCAGCCCCGTGGCGGGGCATCGCCCACGGCGATGTCGGTGAACAGGGGTGACGGCACATTGCCGGTCCCGGTGCGCAGCGCATCCATGACCTGCACCAGGGTGTCGTAGTCGGTGTCCGGCTCCAGCAGCACCGTGGCAGCGGTGGCGGCCGGGTGCCGATCCTTGAGCGCCTGCGCGAGCCGGTTGAGCGCGGCGTAGTCGAAGCCGCTTGCGGTACGAGGCAGCGTCTGCAACGGCTGGCCGTTGCTGTCCACGACCTCGATACCGCTGCTGCGTACCGTGACGATCAGCTCGAAGCGGTCGTCATCCGGGCTGATGGCGGCGCTGGGCGAGGGCAGATTGAGCTGCAGGATGGCCATGCGCGAGAACACGGCCGTGATCAGCAGGAACGGCACCAGCACCACCATCAGGTTCATGAAGGCGGTGATGTTGAGTTCGGCCACGTCCTTGCGGCGCAGCCGGCGCCAGCGACGGATCATCCGGCAGCATCCCCGCCGTCGCGCAGCTGCATCAGGTTGAGGAACTTGATCGAGGCCATCTCCAGGCTGTCCACCACCTCGCTGGTCACCGATTGCAGCCAGGCGTGGATCAGCAGCAGGGGGATCGCGACCATCAGGCCGAAGGCGGTGGTATTCATCGCCACCGAGATGCTCGCCGAGAGCAGGTCGGCCTTCTCCACCGGGTTGACGCTGGCGATGGCGGTGAAGGCCTGGATCAGGCCGATGATGGTGCCGAGCAGACCGAGCAGGGTGGCGACATTGGCCAGCGTGGCCAGGTAATGCGTGCGGCGTTCCAGCTCTGGGATGGTCTCCATCAGGCTTTCTTCCAGCGCCATCTCGACGTCCTCTCGGCGGCGCGCGCTGCGCAGGCGCGACAGGCCGTGGCTCATGATGCGGCCGATGGCTGTGTTCGACTCGGCGGCGAGGCTCGACGCCTGCTCGTATTCATTGCGGCCGAGCAGGACCAGCAGCTTCTCCCACAGCTCGCGGTTGGTCTGGCGGGCATTGTTGAGATAGATGAAGCGCTCGATCGCGATCGCCAGGCCGAAGCCCAGCGCGATCGCGATCGGGACCATCCAAAAGCCGCCGCTCTGGAAGAAATGCACGATGGCGTTATAGGTCTGCATGTCAGGCTCGCGTCGGTGGAAAGCAGGGGTGAACGAATTTAGGGTTGGCTGGACTGGTAGATCGACAGCTCGCGTCGGAACACTTCCGGATCGATCGGCTCCAGCGGCACGTCCAGCAGCTGGGTCGGGCCCTCGCGCACTTCGCCGGGCGTGCTCGGTCGCCAGGGCACGATGTCCAGTCCGATCGGCAGCTCGCGGTTGCCGACCACGTCGGCGCCCGGCAACTCGACCGGCGTGCCGGATTTGTCCGTCGTCGCCGGTTCGGCCGCGGCCGGGCCGGCCAATGCCAGCAGGAACAGCAGGGAGAATGTGTTGCGCATCATGGCTTGCCCGTGGCGCTGCTGCGTTGCTTCAGGTCGGCGATCCAGACCGCGACGCGCGCGCCGTCGGCCGGGGCCAGCTGCCGGTACTGCTCGTAATGCTGGAGTGCCAGTGCCGGCTGCTTGAGGTGCACATCATACAAAACGCCCAGGTTCAGGTGGGCGTAGGCGTAGTCCGGCGACACCGCCAGCGCGGCACGGTAGGCCTGTTCCGCCGCCCGCAGTTCGCCGGCCTCGCGCAGCAGGATGCCGAGCTGGTTCTGCGCCGGTGCGCTGTTCGGGTTCAGGGCCAGGCCCTTGCGCAGCGCCTCGATCGCCTGCGCACGGCGCTGCGTGCGCGCGTACAGGATGCCGAGGTTGAGCCAGGGGCCGGACAGTTGCGGCTGGCGCCGGGTCAGCTCGGACAGTAGCGGCTCGGCCTGGGTGTAGTCGCGCGCCTGCATGAGTTCCAGCGCGCGGCGGAATTCCGCCTCGGTCGGGTCGGCGGCCGGCGTGGCGGGTTTCGCTGCGCCGGGTTTGGCGGCCGCGGCGGTGGCCACCGGCTTCTGTGCAGAAGCGGCGGGCCTGGTGTTGCCGGCGCCGCCGAAGGGACAGCCGGCGAGCAGCAGGGCGAGCAGGGTTATCGAGATCGCGAACGGTAGTGGTCCCATGAAATCGTCACCCCGGCGGCCTTCAAAGCTTGCCCCGGCGAAAGCCGTGGGCGGGGTCCAGTGCCTGCAAAAAGTCACTGGATTCCGGCTTTCGCCGGAATGTCTGCAAGGGTGATTAGCGCAGCGCCTGGACAAGGTCGTCTCCCTTCTCGAGCTTGGCGTAGCGGGCCGGCGCCAGCTGCGCCAGCGCGTCGAGGCTGCGCTGCACCCAGGCGTCATACACGCCGTTCGCTGCGCGCCGGATGTTGGTTTCGTGGATCTCGATGGCTTTCTCCTCGAACGGGAAGGCCTGCTCTTCGAGCAGTACGTCGTACTGCGCCAGTTCCTCGGCGGACAGCCCGCGCGGGCGTGGCGAATCGAGCAGGGCCCGGCTGAGCTCGAAGTACAGCTCGCCCAGCCGGCAGGTGGCGGCGGTGAGCACCTCGGCCACGCCGTAGTCGGCCGCGCGACCGTAAGCCGCCAGCGCCTTCTCCATCTGCGCCTTCTTGGCGCGCAGGCTGGCGTCCAG
>DATLYR010000190.1 GCA_035574475.1 Nevskiales bacterium
TGTTAGCGATCACCAGAAAACGTACTTTTCTGAACATCGGCCGGCGCGATCTTCTCGCCGGCCATGCGGCGTAGCTTGAGGCGCAGGTATTGCAGGTAGTTGTCGGGCACGGGGTGGGCCAGCAGTTCCTCGACGACCGGCGCGAAGTAGGCCAGGGAGCGGATCGGCGGCAGCGGGGGAACGTCGGCGGGGCGGACCAGGCGGCGCAGCGAAGCCAGCAGCAGAGCCGACTCGACCAGGCGCAAGGGGATGCCGCGATCGTAGAGCCGGCGGGCTTGCTTTTGGTCCTGGACGCTGGCGCGCAGCGGGGTGTCGGGGAGGTCCACGTACAAGACCAGGACGACAGCCACATAGGTTGCGGCGTCGAGCGCAGGATCGGGCGGGTTCACTTCTTCCTCCGCCGGGCGGCGGTTTCCAGCTCGCTCTCCCGGACGCGGTAGCTGTTGCCCTCGATGACGGTCACCTCGGCGTGATGCAGCAGCCGGTCCAGCATGGTGGCGATGCAGGTGGCGTTGGGAAAGACCTCGTTCCACTCCTTGAACGGCCGGTTGGTGGTGACGATCACGGAGCGGCGTTCGTAGCGGCGGTTGATGACCTCGTAGAGCAGGTCGGCGGCCTTATCGTCGAAGGAGAGATAGCCGACCTCATCGATGCACAACAGGCCCACGTGGGCGTAGCTGCGCAGCCTGCGGCGGCGTCCCTCCGGGGTCTGGCGTTGCAGATCCTCCAGCAGGGCGGGTGCGGAGCGAAACAGCACCGAGCTGCCGGCCATCACGGCGGCGTGGCAGATGTTCTCAGCGATCATCGTTTTGCCCAGTCCGTTGCGGCCGATCAGCACCAGGTTGCGGTTCTCCCCGAGGAAGTCCAGCGCCAGGGCACGCTCGATGACCTCGCGTTCGATCTTCGTGGGCCAACTCCAGTCGAAGTCCGCCATGGGTTTGAACGTCTTGATGCCGGAGAGCCGCAGGCGCCGCTCCAGGCTGCGGCGGGAGCGTTCCGCGGCTTCGGCCTGGGCCAGTTGTTCCAGCAGCACGCGGGGCGACCAGCGCGCTTTGGTGGCCCGCGCCAGGAAGTCGTCCAGCGTCGAAGGCAAGGCGCGCAGACCGATCTGCTGGAGCTGGGCGGAGAGATTACTCGTCGGGTTCGTCGTCGCGGGGATGGGCGAGCGCATCATAGGTCTCCAGATCGTGAGGCCGTACCTCGATGGATTGGGCCTCCGGGTGCCGGCTGAGATCGACAGCCGTGCGGGCAGGCGCCGAGCGTTGCTGCCGGCGCAGCAGGAACGCCACCGAGGAAGCGCGCGGCGTGTTTCCTTCCAGCGCTTCGCGGATGGCGCGGCCGAGCGCGGCGGCGCCGTACAGATCCAGCAGCTTGACGAGTTGCGCGGTCTGGCTGCCGGCCGACTCGCCTTGGGCGAAGGCCAGATCCAGCAGCGTTTCGCTTTCCGGCACGGCCTGCGCCAGCCGGCCGGTGGCCGTGGCGCCGAAGGCCTTGCGCTTGGCCTTCAGCAGCGCGTCTTGATGAGCCGGGTCCAGCACGGGTTGGTGGCGGTCGTAGCTGCGCGGGTGGCAAGCGATCTCCGCAGTCCCATCCAGGATACGGACCTGGGTGTCAGAGGCGACCAGAGTCAGTGGCCGGCCCACGGCCTCGGGTGGAATCGAGTAATCGTTCAGATCAAAGCGGACGTATATGGTCTTGGGCGAGCGGACCGGAACGATAAGATCGGTCGAGAAGAGATGAGCGGGATGAGGCAGCAGCCGCGGTTGCTCTTCGGCGAAGGTTTGGGCGACGGTGCGGCGATCGTCTCCCGGCCAGGGCCGCTGATGGGCCACTTGGTCGCGCCAGAGGAGCGCCTGACGGTTGCACTCGGCCAGCGTGGTGAAGGGCCGGCCCGCCCAGAACGAGTCGCGGACGTAGCGAATGGCGCGCTCCACGCGCCCTTTTTGATTTCCCGCCCGGACCTGACAGGGACGGGCGGCAAAGTGATAGTGGGCGCACAACTCCAGCAGCCGCGGGTGGAAGTGGATCTGGTCGCCGCGGCGCTCCAGCACGGCGCTGCGGAGGTTGTCGTAGAGAATCACGCGGGGCTGGCCGGACCAGTCCTGGAAGGCGCGCACGTGCCCGCGCAGAAAGTTCTCCATAGTCTGGTCGAAGAAGAACTCCAGATATAGAGCGCGGGAGTAAGAGAGCGTGATGAGGAAGCAGGAGAGCTGGCGGCGTGCGCGGCCGACGGCCACCTGGCCGAAGTGAGCCCAGTCCACCTGCGCTTGCTCGGCTGGAAACGTTTCCAGGCGCAGGAAGGGTTCAGACCGGGCGGGCCGCAACCGGGCCACCGCGCGCCGCAACTGGACCACGCTGCCCGCGTAGCCGCGCTCGTGGATCATCTGGTAAATGCGCGTGGCGGTGAGCCGGGGATGCTGCTCCAGGGTCTGGCGGACGAACGCCAGGTAGGGATCGGTCATCGAGGGGCGCAGCGGCATGCTGCGGTGCAAGCGGTCCGATTCGACCGCTTGGCGAACCGTGTCAGGGTGAACGCCGAGTTCTCGGGCGATGGTGCCGATTTTCCAGTGCTCGGCGTAAAAGTAGCGGCGGATTTGCACGCGGGTTTCTGGACTGATCATGCGGGTCTCTCATCTGCGGGGCCGAATCCGTGGGAAGGGATCGACGAAGCGGCCGCTGCGGCCGCAGACGATGCAGTGCAGCAGGGGGCCGGGCCGATGTTCCGGCCAGCGCCGGGCAAAAATCACGGCGGGGCTTGGTTGGATCGCTGTCTCGGTCGATCGCGCGTCCCACTGGGGTATGTTGGC
>DATLYR010000191.1 GCA_035574475.1 Nevskiales bacterium
GGCGCAACGGCCACGACCGCCAGTGCCTGGCGGGCATTCTGAATGTCAGCTTCGGCGGCGTGGAGGGCGAAGCGCTGCTGGCCGACCTGGACGGGCTGTCGGTGTCGAGCGGTTCGGCCTGCACCTCGGCCAGCGCCGAGCCGTCCTATGTGCTGCGGGCGCTGGGCCGTTCCGACGAACTGGCCCAGGCCAGCCTGCGCTTCAGCCTCGGCCGCTGGACCACGGCGGCCGAGGTGGATGCCGCCGTCGCGCAGGTCTCGGCCACGGTCGAGCGCCTGCGCGCGCTGTCGCCGCTATGGCCGGCCACCGATTGGCCGGCTGCGGTACGCCGGGCTTGAGTTGCGGCTCATGCAGCCCCATTACAGCCCCGAGGTCTGGCACCGCTTCCGTGCGCCGCGCCATGCCGGCGTCCTGGTGGGCGCCGGCGTATACCGGGGCGAGGCGCGCACGCCCGCGTCCAGGGCGGTGCTGCGCCTGTACCTGGAGGTCGCCGCGGGTCACATCCGCCGCGCGCGCTTCCAGGCGTTCGGCTGCCCGTCCACGATCGCCGCGGGCGACTGGCTGTGCGAGCGCCTGGAGCAGCGCAGCCTGGCGGAGGTCTCGGGCCTGGCGGCCGCCGAGCTGGCCGAGGCCCTGGCACTGGCCCCGGAGCGACGGCATTGCGCCGTGCTGGCCGAGGATGCACTGCGGGCCGGGCTGCAGGCATGGCAATCGCAGGCGAAAATTAAAGTGTCATGAAGCAAACGCCTAGTTTCGGTGAACCCCTTGAATTCGGATAAGACCATGGCCATACAGTTGACGGAAGCGGCGGCCAAGCGCATCCAGGAACAGATCGGCAAACGCGGCCGCGGCCTCGGCCTGCGTGTGGGCGTGAAGCCCTCCGGCTGCAGCGGCTATTCCTACGTGATTGATTACGCGGATGAAATCAAGCCGGACGACCAGGTGTTCGAGGCTCATGGGGCGCGTCTGGTGGTGGACGCCAAGAGCCTGCCGATCCTGGCCGGCAGCACCCTGGATTTCCGGCGCGAGGGCCTGAACCAGATGTTCCGCTTCCTCAACCCGAACGCCAAGGATGCCTGCGGTTGCGGCGAAAGCTTCAGCGTCTAGCCCGCGCGGATTTTCATTGCTGAGCGCGCCCTCCGAAGGTTAAAATCTCCAGGTTTGACGGGCGCGGGTAGCGCCTGATTTTCCTCAATTTTTTCAGCACCTGGAGTTGCAATGGCCGTCGAACGCACCCTTTCCATCATCAAGCCGGATGCCGTCGCCAAGAACGTCATCGGCCAGATCCTGGCCCGTTTCGAACAGGCCGGCCTGAGGATCGTTGCCGCCAAGATGAAACAGCTGTCCCGTGCCGAGGCCGAGGGTTTCTACGCGGTGCACCGGGAGCGGCCGTTCTTCAAGCCGCTGGTGGACTTCATGATTTCGGGGCCGGTCATGATCCAGGTGCTGGAGGGCGACAATGCCATCCTCAAGAACCGTGAGCTGATGGGCGCCACCGACCCGAAGAAGGCCGCACCCGGTACGATCCGCGCCGACTTCGCGCAGTCCATCGACGCCAACGCCGTGCACGGCTCCGACGCGCCGGAAACTGCGGCCTTCGAGATCGGCTATTTCTTCAGCCAGACGGAGCTGTGTCCGCGTTAGCGCCGGCACATCGGACATGACGCGCGCCGGGGTCAACGCCAAGATCAACCTGCTGGGTCTGGACCGGGCCGCACTGCGCGCGCTGTTTCAGCAGGCCGGCGAGAAGCCCTTCCGCGCCGACCAGCTGATGCAATGGATCTACCAGCGCGGCGTCACCGATTTCGACGCGATGAGCAATCTGGCCAAGTCGCTGCGCGGCTGGCTGCACGAGAACGCCGAGGTGCGGCTGCCGGAGCTGGTGGCCGAGCAGACCTCGCAGGACGGCACGCGCAAGTGGGTGCTGCGGCTGGACGGCGGCAACGCGGTGGAAACCGTGTTCATCCCCGAGGCGGGCAGGGGCACGCTGTGCATTTCCTCGCAGGTCGGCTGCGCCATGGACTGCAGCTTCTGCTCCACCGGCAAGCAGGGCCTCAACCGCAACATGAGCGCGGCCGAGATCGTCAGCCAGGTGTGGTTCGCCAAGCGCACGCTCGGCTGGGGCGGGCCGACCGAGCGCGTCATCTCCAACGTCGTGTTCATGGGCATGGGCGAGCCGCTGGCCAATTTCGACGCGGTGCTGCCGGCCATCAACATCCTGCTGGACGACTTCGGCTTCGGCCTGTCCAAGCGGCGCGTGACGGTTTCGACCTCCGGCCTGGTGCCGTTCATGGACCGGCTGCGTGAGAGCGCGGACGTGGCGCTGGCCGTGTCGCTGCACGCGCCGAACGACACGCTGCGCAACGAGCTGGTGCCGATCAACCGCAAGTACCCGATCGCGGAGCTGCTGGCCGCCTGCCGGCGCTACACCGACGGCAAGGACCGCCGCCTGCGCGTGCTGTACGAGTACGTGATGCTCGACGGCGTCAATGACCACGAGGCGCATGCGCGCGAGCTGGCGCGGCTGCTGCGCGACCTGCCGGCCAAGGTCAACCTGATCCCGTTCAACCCCTTCCCGCAGACGCAGTACCGGCGCTCGCGCCCCGAGGCGATCGAGCGCTTCCAGCAGGTCCTGCTCGCGCATGGCATCATGACCACGACGCGGCGCACGCGTGGCGACGACATCGACGCCGCCTGCGGCCAGCTGGTGGGCCGGGTGCAGAGCCGCCAGCGGCGCAGTCTGGGCGAGGTCGCGGTCAAGTTCGGCCGCCCTGGGGGTTTGCAGGCATGACACAGCGCAGATGGCTATGGCTGTTGCCGGTGCTGCTGGTGGTCGGTTGCGTCGCGGGCCAGTCGGCCCGGAAAGAAGGCAATCCGCGCGAGTCGGCGCGGCTCAACGCGCAGATGGGCATCGAGTACCTGCGCAAGGGCGACATCGAGCTGGCGCGCGAGAAGCTGCTCAAGGCCGTGGACCAGGACGAGGACAACGCCGAGGCGCATGGTGCGCTGGGGCTGCTGTACGCCAACACCGGCGAGCTGCGCAAGGCCGAGAAGCACTACGAGAAGTCGCTGAACCTGCGTCCCGACGATCCCAGCGTGCTGAACAACTACGGCGCCATGCTCTGTGCCCAGGGCAAGTACGAAAAGGCCGACCTGCAGTTCCGCCGTGCGAGCCAGAACAGTCGTTATCAGACGCCCGAGGTGGCACTGACCAATGCCGGCGTGTGCGCACGCAAGATGCCGGACGACGCCAGGGCGGAAGGCTATTTCCGCGAGGCGCTGAGGCTCAACCCGAATTTTGCGGATGCGCTGGGACAGATGGCCCTGCTCAGCGCCGACCAGGCGCGCTATCTCAACGCGCGCGGTTTCCTGCAACGCTATGAAAGCCTCAAGGCACCCATGACCCGCGAGATGCTGTTGCTCGGTCTGCGCATCGAGCTGGCGCTCGGCGACCGCGCAGCCGCGCAGCGTTACGCGCAGACCCTGCAGAACGAGTACCCCGAGAGCGCCTACGACAACAGCCTCGACGGCGGTTCTTCCCACCCGTAACCCCGGACCCAGCGACGATCCCATGAGCCAAGATGTCGAATCCCCCATGTCCGCAGCCGATGCCGCGCAGGCTGCTGCCGAAGCGCAGCGCAGCGCGGTCAGCCCCGGCGAGCTGCTGCGCCGCGCGCGCGAGTCGCTCAACCTGACCATCAGCGACCTGGCCGGCCAGACGCGCCTGTCGCGCGCGGTGCTCGAGGCGCTGGAGAACAACGATTTCGCCAACCTGGCCATGCCGGTGTACGTGCGTGGCTACTTCCGCAAGTGTGCGCATGTGCTCAACCTGCCGGAGGAGCGGTTGCTGCAGGCCTATGCCGACTGGACCGGCACGCCGCTCAAGCCGCAGCCGCTGCCGGTGACGGTCAGCGTGCCGCCGCGCGAGTACGCCAGTGCGCGCCGCACGCCATCCTGGCGCTATGTGCTGATCATCGCGGTGGTGATCGGTGCCGTGCTGTGGTGGTT
>DATLYR010000192.1 GCA_035574475.1 Nevskiales bacterium
AGCGAGGCGGCGCTACGCGCCGGCGACTGCTGGCGCCTGCAGCTGCGGCTCAAGCCGCCACGTGGCCTGCTCAGTCCCGGCGGCTTCGATTACGAGGCCTGGCTGTTCCGCGAGGGGATCGGCGCGACCGGCTACGTGCGCGCCGCCCAGCCCTGCGGCGCCGGCGACCGACACGGACTGGATCCGCCGTCGCGCGGCCTGCTGCGACTGCGGCAGGCGCTGGTCGAGCGCGTGAACGCGCGCCTGGGCAGCCATCCGATGCGCGGCTTCGTGCTGGGACTGACCGTGGGCGACGCCAGCGGCATCGACGATGCCCAGTGGCGCGTCCTGCGCCGCACCGGCACCACGCACCTGCTGTCGATCTCCGGCCTGCATGTCAGCCTCGCCGCGGCCTTCGTGTTCTTTCTGGCGCGCTGGCTGTGGAGCCTGTGGCCGGTGCTGTGCCTGCGGCTGCCGGCGCAGCGCGTCGGCGCGCTCGCCGCCTGCGTAGCGGCGCTGGGCTATGCCGTGCTGGCGGGATTTTCCATTCCCACGCAGCGCGCGCTGGTCATGCTGCTGGTGGTGATGGGCGCGGTGCTGGCGTCGCGCCACAGCGCCCCGAGCCGGCTGCTGGCGCTGGCATTGGTCGCGGTGCTGCTCGTGGATACGGCAGCGGTGCTGTACCCCGGCTTCTGGCTGTCCTTCGGCGCGATGGCCTGCCTGCTGTACGTGCTGACGGGACGCGTGGGGCCGGTGCCGCGCTGGCAGGCCTGGCTGACGCCGCAGGCCGCGTTGGCGCTGGCCCTGGTGCCGCCCTGCCTGTACTGGTTCGGCGAATTCTCGCTGGTGTCGCCGCTGGCAAACGCCATCATGATCCCGCTCTTCTCCCTGCTGATTCCCTGGCTGCTGGCCGCGGTGCTGGCGCTGGGCAGCACCCTGGGCGAGGGCATGCTCGGCGCCGGCGCGATGGCGCTGGATGGGCTGTGGCGGCTGTTGCTGGGGCTGGCCGGGTGGCCGGGCGCGTACCAGACGTGGCTGCCGCCCGCGTTGCCCGTGATGCTGCTGGCGCTGGCGGGGATACTGCTGATGCTGGCGCCGCGCGGCTTTCCGGCGCGCGCGCTGGGACTGGTGCTGTGCCTGCCCCTGTTCGTCACGCGCCCGTCGCTGCCGCCGCCGGGGCACTTCGATTTCGCGCTGCTGGATGTGGGCCAGGGGCTGGCCGCGGTGGTGCGCACCCAGCAGCATGCCCTGCTGTACGACGCCGGGCCGGCGTTTCCCGGTGGGCTCGACAGCGGCGAGACGGTGGTGCTGCCTTTCCTGCGCCAGCAGGGTATCCGCCGTCTGGACCGGCTGGTACTGAGCCACGGGGATCTCGACCATCGCGGTGGCGTTGCCGCAGTGCGCGAGGCTGTGGAGATCGGCGCGGAGATCGGCACGGAGCGCGGCATCCCTTGTCGCGCCGGCGAGCGCTGGGAATGGGACGGGGTGCAGTTCGAGTTCCTGCACCCGGACGGCGGTACTTGGACGGACAACGACGGTTCCTGCGTACTGCGTGTCCGCGCGGGTGCGCATGCGCTGCTGCTCACCGGCGACATCCAGCGCGAGGCCGAGCAGCACCTGCTGCGCCGCTTCGCGCAGAGGGAGCTGCGCGCCACCGTGCTGGTGGTGCCGCACCACGGCAGCCGCAGCTCGTCCACACCCGGGTTCGTCGCCGCCGTCGCGCCGCGGCTGGCGCTGGTGGCGGCCGGCTGGGCGAACCGCTGGGGCTTTCCCAAGCCGGAGGTCGTCGCACGCTATCGCGCTGCAGGCGCGCAGGTGGAGAGCACCGGCGCCGGCGGGACACTGCAGTTCCGGATGCATCCCGAGCACGGCATCGAGCGCTTCACGCGCTGGCGCGAGCAGTCGCGTCGCGTGTGGCGGGCTGGCTAGCCGGGTCGAAGCTCTCTATGATGCACGCTCACTGGTGTGAGGGACGCGCATGTGGGAGTTGTTTCAGGCCGGTGGCTGGGTGATGTGGCCCATCCTCGGCTGCTCGATTGTTGCGCTGGGCATCGTCGCCGAGCGCCTGTGGGCCTTGCAGCCGCGCCACGTGCTCCCGCCGGGCCTGGCCGAGCAGGTGCGTGCGCACGTGGCCCAGGGCCGCGCCGCGACGCTCGATCTCGAGGCGCTGCGCGCCGGCAGCCCGCTGGGCCGCGTACTGGCCGCGGGCCTGGTGAACCGTGAGCACGACTGGGCCGTGGTACGCGAGAGCATCGAGGAAGCCGGCCGGCACGTCGTACATGACCTCAGCCGTTATCTCAACATGCTCGGCACCATTGCCGCCATCACTCCGCTGCTGGGCCTGTACGGCACCGTGCTCGGCATGATCGAGACCTTCGGCGCCATCAGTGCGGCCGGCGTCGGCGACGCGCACGCGCTGGCAGGCGGGATCTCGGTGGCGCTGCTGACCACGGCCTTCGGCCTGTCGGTCGCCATCCCCGCGCTGATCCTGTACCGCTACCTGCGCGGACGCGTGGACACATTGGTGGTACAGATGGAACAGGAGGCGATCGCGCTGGTGGATGCCCTGCGCCTGCGGCGCATCGGACGGAACGGCGCATGAGGTTCGCACCGCGCCCCCCCGAGGAGCCCGAGATCAACCTGATCTCGCTGGTGGATGTGGTATTCATGCTGCTCATCTTCTTCATGGTGACCACCACCTTCGTGCGCAGCAGTCACCTGAAGCTGTCGCTGCCGCAGGCCCAGCCGGCGCCGGTGGCGCAAGCATCCGAGGCGATCGAGGTCGCGGTGGACGCCGACGGCCGCTACTACATCGACGGCCGCCCGCTGCGTGATCGTTCGGCGCTGACGCTCGAACGCGGCCTGCGGCAGGTCGGCGGCGACGCGCCGGAGCGCCCCCTGGTGATCCGTGCCGATGCACGTGCCTCGCACCAGGCGGTGGTCACGGTGATGGACGTGGCCGCGCGGAGCGGATACGCGCACCTGTCCATCGCCACCGTCCCGGCACGTTGAGGCGCGCGCCATGAAGCTGCGGCTGCCGCCCACACCGATCGACAACCCCGGCGCGGTCTACCGGCGTCTGCTGGGCTATACACTCAAGTACTGGCGGACCTTCGCGCTGGCGGTCCTGGCCATGGTGCTGCTGGCAGGCACCGAAACCGCACTGGTATGGCTGATGAAGCCACTGCTGGACGGCAGCTTCGTCGAGCGCGATCCGGCGGTGATCCGCTGGATTCCGTTCGCATTCCTGCTCGCCATCATGGCCCGCGGCGTGTTCTCCTACCTGTCCGGTTACTGGATGAATGCGATCGGCCGCTACGTCATCCATGACCTGCGCGGCGACCTGTTCAACCATTACCTGCGGCTGCCGATCGAGTTCTACGATCGCAGCTCGTCGGCCGAACTGCTGACCAAGCTCATCTACCACGTCGAGCAGGTGGCCCAGTCCGCAACCTCGGCGGTCACCACGATCGTGCGCGAGGGCCTCACGGCCGTGGCGCTGCTATGCCTGATGTTCTATTTGAGCTGGGAGCTGTCGCTCATCGTCCTGGTGGTGGCGCCGGTGGTGGCGCTGATCGTGCGGGTGGTGAGCCGGCGTTTCCGCAAGATCAGCACCCGCATCCAGAACTCGATGAGCGACGTGAACCACGTCGGCAGTGAGGTCATCACCGGCCACCGCGTGGTCAAGATCTTCGGCGCCGAGCAGTACGAGCAGGCCCATTTCGCCGAGGTGAACGACAAGAACACGCGGCTCAACATCCGCATGGGCCGTGCCAAGTCCTACCTGACGCCGATCGTGCAATTCGTGATCGCCATCGCGGTGGCGGTGGTGATCTACATCATCACGCGCGACAAGTCGATGAGTCTGATGACGCCGGGCACCTTCGTGTCCTTCGCCGGCGCGATGATGGGGCTGATGTCGCCGATCCGCGCCCTGACCACCGTCAACGCCACCCTGCAGACCGGCATCGCGGCGGCGGCCAGCATCTTCGCGCTCCTGGACACGCCGACCGAGCCCCAGGGCGGCAGCGTCGAGCTGGTGCGGGCGCGCGGCGCGGTGAGCTTCGAAAAGGTGTCGTTCCGCTACCCGGGCAGTGAGCGTACGATCCTGCAGGATATCAACCTGCAGGTCGAGCCCGGTCGCACGGTGGCCTTCGTGGGACGTTCGGGTGCGGGCAAGAGCACGCTGCTGAGCCTGCTGCCGCGCTTCTACGACCCCACCGCGGGCTGCATCCGGCTCGACGGTCACGACATCCGCGAGCTGCGTCTGCAGGACCTGCGCCGCCAGATCGCCTTCGTGCCGCAGAACGTGACCCTGTTCAACGACACGATCGCCCGCAACATCGCCTACGGCGACATGGCGGGCGCGCCGGAAGAGCAGATCATCGAGGCCGCGAAGAACGCCTATGCCTGGGAATTCATCGAGTTGTTCCCGGACAAGCTCAACACCCTGGTGGGCCAGAACGGCGTGCTGTTGTCGGGCGGCCAGCGCCAGCGCCTGGCGATCGCGCGTGCGCTGCTCAAGAACGCGCCGGTGCTGATCCTCGACGAGGCCACCTCCGCCCTCGACACCGAGTCCGAGTGCAAGATCCAGCAGGCGCTGGAGTACCTGATGAAACGCTGCACCACCTTGGTGATCGCGCACCGCCTGTCCACCATCCAGAATGCCGACCTGATCGTGGTCATGGACCAGGGACGGGTGGTGGAGCAGGGGGGCCATTCCGAGCTGCTGGAGAAGGGCGGCCAGTATGCCGCGCTGCACGCCATGCAATTCCGCGATCCGGACTAAAGCCTGCCGGCGCCAACAGGCCCTGAAAATGACGCTCGAGGCACTCTGGTACCGGCGGCATCCCGCGCGCTGGCTGCTGTGGCCGCTGAGCCTGCTGTACGGCGCGCTGGTCGCGCTGCGCCGGTTTTTGTACCGGCGCGGCTGGCTGCGCAGCATGCGCCTGCCGGTGCCGGTGATCGTGGTCGGCAACATCACGGTGGGCGGCACCGGCAAGACCCCGCTGGTGATCTGGCTGGTGGAACGGCTGCGCGCGCGCGGCTGGCGGCCCGGCATCGTCAGTCGTGGCTACGGCGGCCGCTCGGCGAGCTGGCCGTGCGAGGTCACGCCCGAGAGCGATCCCGGGGAGGTCGGCGACGAGCCGGTGCTGCTGGCGCGGCGCCTGGGCTGCCCACTGGCGGTGGCGCCCGACCGCGTGGCGGCGGCGCAACGGCTGCTGGCGGCGCAAGCCGTCGACATCATCGTTGCCGACGACGGCCTGCAGCATTACGCGCTCGCGCGCGACCTCGAGATCGCAGTGCTCGACGGCCGCCGTGGCCTCGGCAACGGCCTGCTGTTGCCGGCCGGGCCGCTGCGCGAGCCGGCGTCGCGCCTGGGCGAGGTGAGCCTGGTGGTCAGCCACGGGGCGCCGGGTGGCGGCTGGCGCATGGACCTTGCGCCACAGGCCCTGCGGCGGCTGGATGGCGCCGAATCGCGGCCGCTGGCGGCCTTCGCCGGCCGCACCGTGCATGCCGTGGCCGGCATCGGCCATCCGGAGCGCTTTTTCGAATGCCTGCGCGCGGCCGGCCTGACGGTGCTGCCGCATGCCTTTCCGGACCACCACAGGTTCCGCGCTGAAGACATTGTTTTCCCGGATAATATCGAAGTCGTCATGACGGAGAAGGATGCCGTGAAATGCCACGCCTTCGCGGGTGAGCGACACTGGTACTTGGCGGTGCAGGCGCAGGTGGACATGAACGCCGGCCCGGCACTGGATGAATTGCTGCGGCGCCTGGCGTCGCATGGCCGCAGGGACTGACGAACCATGGACAAGAAGCTGCTCGATATTCTGGTCTGCCCGGTCTCGAAGGCGCCGCTGGAATGGCGCCCGGAGCGGAACGAACTGGTGTGCAAGGCCTCGCGCTTGGCCTATCCGGTGCGCGACGGTATCCCGGTGTTGCTGGAAGAAGAAGCGCGGCGCCTGCGGGACGACGAAGAATGAAGCCCGGCTTCCGGGTCGTCATTCCCGCGCGGCTGGCGTCCACGCGTCTGCCGCGCAAGGTGCTGCGCCTGCTGCAGGGCCGCCCGATGCTCGAACACGTGTATCGCGTGGCGCAGGCCAGCGGCGCGCAGCAGGTGGTGGTGGCCACCGATGACGAACAGGTGGCCGCCGCGGTGCGCGCCTTCGGCGGCGAGGTCTGCCTGACCGATCCCGCACACCCGTCCGGCACCGATCGCGTCAACGAGGCCGCGCGCCGGCTGGGCTGGAATGACGACGTGATCGTCGTGAACCTGCAGGGCGACGAGCCGCTGATGCCGCCGGCGCTGCTGGCGCAGGCCGCGCGCGGCGTGCAGGAGGCGGGCGCCGACATCGCCACGCTGGCCGGCCGCTTCGACAGCCTCGAGGAATGGCGCGACCCGAACGTGGTCAAGGTGGTGCGCGATGCCGCCGGCTTCGCGCTGTACTTCAGCCGTGCGCCGATTCCCTGGGACCGCGACGGCTTCGCCGCGGGCGCGCCGGCACTGCCGCAGGCGCTGGCCTGGCGCCACATCGGCCTGTACGCCTATCGCGCCGGCACGCTGCGGCGCTTCAGCGCGCTGCCACCGGCGCCGATCGAGCGCCGCGAGGCCCTGGAGCAGCTGCGCGCGCTGCATCATGGCCTGCGCATCCATGTCGGCATCGCCGCCGAGAAGCCGGGGCCGGGCGTGGATACCGAGGACGACCTGCGG
Organism: Nevskiales bacterium; assembly: GCA_035574475.1. NCBI lineage: Bacteria > Pseudomonadati > Pseudomonadota > Gammaproteobacteria > Nevskiales > Nevskiales bacterium. The sequence continues at coordinate 6,695 of DATLYR010000192.1, forward strand.
CGGGTCGAAGGCCTGCTGGCCGTGCGCTGAGCCATGCCCGGAAATCCGGCGCCGCTGTGCAGCGTGCTGTTCGTCTGCATGGGCAATATCTGCAGATCACCCACCGCGGAAGGCGTGTTCCGCGAGCTGCTGCGGGAAGCCGGGCTGCTGGACCGCATCCGGACGGATTCCGCCGGCACGCACGCTTATCATGTCGGCAGCCCGCCCGACCCGCGCGCCCTGCAGGCGGCTCAACGGCGCGGCATCGACCTCAGCGGGTTGCGCGCGCGAGTGGTACAGCGCGAGGACTTCCGGCGCTTCGACTACGTGCTGGCGATGGACAACGAGAACCTGTCGCACTTGTCACGACTGCAACCGAAGGGTACCAGTGCGCGTCTGTCACTGCTGATGGCGTACGCGCCGCCGCATTACCCGCGTGAAGTGCCGGACCCGTACTACGGGGGCCGGCACGGTTTCGAGATGGTGCTCGACATGGTCGAGGCCGGCTGCCGGGGCCTGTTGCAGGACATCCTGCGGCAGCAGGCGCTGGGACATGATTGATCTCGCAGGCTGTTGAAAAAACGCCACTCGACCACAGGGCCAAGCGGCCGAGCCGGGTCAGGCCGTTCTCAAAAAGCGCTGCCGGGTCCGAAGCCAGGATCGAGGCAGCAGATCAACCGCCGGCTAGATTTCGACCATCCTGAAGTCGGACTTCGGCGCGCCGCAGTCCGGGCAGGTCCAGTCTTCGGGCACGTCCTCCCACTTGGTACCGGGCTGAATCCCGTCTTCCGGGATGCCCACGGCTTCGTCGTAGATGAAGCCGCAGACCTCGCATTGCCACTTCTTCATGCTGATTCCTGGTCGTCCAAAGCTTTGAAATCGATCTTGTCGCGCACGGCGCAGTCCGGGCAGGACCAGTCGTCCGGTATCTGCGCCCAGCGGGTCCCCGGCGGGAAGCCTTCGTGCGGATCCCCCTGCGCCTCGTCGTAGATGTAACCGCAGTCCGTGCACTGGAAACGCGCCGTTGTCTTGCCTCCGTCACTGGCGGAATCACAAAACAAAGGGCGCCGCGATTCGCGGCGCCCGGTGATTTTACCCGAATCCTGCGGCTACGCGGTGGTCTGGCCGTAACGGGCCAGGAGCTCCGTGCGGCGCGAGGGCTGGATATTGGCCCTGGAAAGATCGCCCCGGTAATGCGCCAGCACGCGCTTGTCCATCACCCGCCGCCACAGCGGCGGGAAGTAGGCCAGCAGCACCATGCCGGCATAGCCGGTCGGCAGCTGCGGGCTTTCGTCGAAGTGGCGCAGCGCCTGGTAGGCCCGGGTCGGATTGGCGTGGTGGTCGGAGTGACGCTGCAACTGGTACAGCAGCAGATTGGTCACGATGTGGTTGCTGTTCCAGGAATGGCGCGGCTGGCAGCGCTCGTAGCGGCCAGCGGCTTCCTTCTGCCGCAGCAGGCCGTAGTGCTCGACGTAGTTGACGACCTCCAGCAGCGAAAAGCCATAGACCGCCTGGATGATCAGGAAGGGCAGCAGGGCGGGGCCGAACACGGCCAGCAGCGCGCCCCAGAGTACGACGGTCATGCCCCAGGCCTGCAGGTTCTCGTTCTCCCAGCTCCAGGGACTCTTGCCGGCGCGCGCCAGGCGCGCTTTCTCGATGCGCCAGGCGGATTTGAGGCTGCCGATCACGGTGCGCGGAAGGAAGGCGTAGAAGTTTTCGCCCAGCCGCGAGCTGGCCGGATCCTCGGGCGTGGCGACGTTTTTATGATGACCCTTGTTGTGTTCGACGAAGAAATGGCCATAGGCGACTTGGGCCAGCGTGATCTTGGCGAGCCAGCGCTCCAGCGATTCCTTCTTGTGGCCCAGTTCGTGCGCGGTGTTGATGCCGACCCCGCCGATGCCGCCGATGGAGATGGCCAGGCCCAGCAATTCCCACCAGCGCAGGTCCAGGCTGGTGAAGGCCCAGGCACCCCAGACCAGCATGGCGTACTGCACCGGGATATAGGCATACACCAGCCAGCGGTAGTAGCGATCAGCCTCCAGCCGCGCAACGGCGCTCTCCGGCGGGTTGCTGGGGTCCTCGCCGACCAGCCAGTCGAGCAGGGGGATGACGGTGTAGAAGAAGATCGGCGCGAACCACCAGAAGACGCCGTAGCCGGTGATTTGCGCCAGTTGCCAGCCGACGAGTGGCAGTAGCGGCAGCACGGCGCCCAGCAGCCACAGGTGGCGCTTGGCGTCTTTCCAGTCGGTGCCGGGCAGCGGCGCCTGCAGGGTTTGCGTGGTCATGTCAGCACATCCTCCGGGTCAGGATCGAATCCATGAATTAACCAAACGTTTAGTTAACGATAATTCGAATCCGCCGGATTTGTCAACACACGGAATAACTACTCTTGAATCAATACCTTGTCGGCAAGGCTGACGAGCCGCTCGTCGCGCGCATAGGCGCGCAGCAGGGCGCGGGCAAGCACACCGACCAGCCGATGCACCTCGTCGGGATCCTGCTGGCGCAAGGGCAGGATGATGGCTTCCATGATGGCGACGATGGCGCGCGACATGTCGTCGAGGTCGCCGCGCAGGTCGAGCGAGCCCTGGCTCATGGCAAGCTGCAGCGCCTCGCGCACGATGCGGCCCGTGCGCTGCTCGAAGGCCTGCTGGGTCTGGTTGATGGCCGGCAGGGCGGCGTTGCCGATCCCCAGCCAGTAGCCGGCCACGCCGGCCTGGATGCGCGGGTCGCGCAACAGCTGCTCCATGCCCTGGAAAAAGGCCAGGATGCGCAGGAGCGCATCCGGCTCGTCCTGCATGCGGCCGAACACATGCTGCTCGAAGATTTCGTGCAGGCGCCTGAGGCAGTCCAGGAAGAGCTGGTCCTTGCCCTTGAAGTGCCAGTACAGCGCGCCCTTGCTCAGGCCGGCGGCGCGGGCGATGTCCTCGATGGAGACGCCGTCGTAGCCGTAGCGCCCGAACAGCGCGAAGGCGCCATCGCGGATGTTCTGCAGGGTGTCGGCCTGGTCCCGGGCGGGCTTGCGCGGCATGGACGGTGCGGGATCGTGATGGGGTTTGCCGTTGCGGATTATACGGTCCGTCTCAGCGGCCCGGGGCCAGTTCGCGCAGCGTGGCATAGGCGGCCAGCGCCCGCGCGCGCGTCTTGGCCAGGTCGGCGAGCGGCAGCGGATAATCCACCCCGAGCTTCACACCGGCGGCGGCCAGCTCGACGGCCGGCGCGACCCAGGGCTGGTGGAGCCAGCGATCGGGCAGCCTGCACAACTCGGGCACCCAGCGGCGCACGTAGCGGCCCTGCGCATCGAAGCGCGCGCCTTGCAGCACGGGATTGAAGATGCGGAAGTAAGGCGCGGCGTCCGCGCCGCAGCCCGCGGTCCACTGCCAGCCGAGCGTGTTGTTGGCCAGGTCCGCGTCCAGCAGCGTGTCCCAGAACCAGCGCGCGCCGTGCTGCCAGGGCAGCAGCAGGTTCTTGGTCAGGAACGAGGCCACGATCATGCGCACGCGGTTGTGCATCCAGCCGGTCTGCCACAGCTCGCGCATGCCGGCATCCACGATCGGGATGCCGGTGCGGCCGCGTTGCCAGGCCGCGAGCGCGCCCTCGTTGTCCGCCCACGGGAAGCGCGCGAAGCGCGCATCGAGCGGCTGTTCCGGGGTATGCGGGAAGTGATACAGCAGATGGTGCGCGAACTCGCGCCAGATCAGCTCATCGAGGAAGGTTTCGGCGCCGGCCGCCAGGCCCGTCGCTGGCGCGCCGGCGGCCCGTGACTGCACCGCGTGCCAGAGCTGGCGCGGGCCGATCTCGCCGAAATGCAGGTGCGGCGAAAGGCGCGAGACGAAAGGCTCGCCGGGCAGGTTGCGGCCCTCGCGATAGCCGGCCAGCCCCTGCTCGAGGAAGCGCCGTAATGTCTGGCCCGCCCCGTTCTCGCCGGGCTGCCAGTGCGCGATCAGCGCACGGTCCCAGGGCTGGCGCGGCAGCAGCTCAAGCGAATCGAGCGGCTCGCTGAGCAGTGTCCCGGGCACTGCCGGCAGACGGCGGGGCGCAGGCTGCGGGGTTTCGATCGCGAGCTGGCGCAGGGCACGGGCGAAGGGCGTGTAAACCCGGTACGGGGCCGCCTGGCGCGTCTGCAGCGTCCAGGGCTCGGCCAGCAAGGCCGCATTGAAACTCTCGGCTTCCAGTCCGTCCGCGCGCAGGGCTTGCTTGATGGCACGGTCACGAGCGGTGACGGCCGGCTCGTAGAGCCGGTTCCAATACACCGCGCTGGCCTCGGCCTCCGCGACCAGGCGGCGCAGGGCGGCCAGGCTGGGCCCGTGCCTGAGCAGCAGCCGCGAACCCGAGGCCCGCAGCGTACCGTCCAGGGCCGCCAGGCTGTGGTGCAGCCAAACGCGCTGGGCCGCGCCCGGCGGCCACGGGGCTTCCTCGGCCGGTGCGTGCACAAACACCGGGATGACCTGCTCATGCCGCGCCAGGGCCGCGGCCAGGGCAGGGTTGTCGGCCAGGCGCAGATCGCGGCGGAACCAGACCAGTGCGGTGCTCAAGGCGTGGGACTCCGGGCCGTCGGACTTGAACGGGCGGTTTATAATCCCCGATCCGGACAGGAAAACCCAGCATGAGATCCCGACTGCGGGCGGCATTCGAGGCGCTGCGGCGCCCGCCCGCCGATGCCGAGTACTGCGCCGGCCTGGCACAGGCCGCGCAGCAGCTGCGACGCGCGCGGCGGGTGCTGGTCATCACCGGCGCCGGCATCTCGGCCGACTCCGGCCTGCCGACCTACCGCG
>DATLYR010000193.1 GCA_035574475.1 Nevskiales bacterium
CCTCGACCAGCAATTGCGGCCCCGATCGCTGGATACGCACGGCGACCTCGCCGCCCTCGGGCAGGGGCTCGATGCCATGGGTGACGGCGTTCTCGACCAGCGGCTGCAGGCACAGCGGCGGTACCGGCAGTTCCTCCAGGCCCGCGCCGATGTCCCAGCGCACGCGCAGCCGCTCGCCGAGGCGCAGCGACTCGGTGCGCAGATAGGCGCGCGTGACGTCCAGCTCCTCGCGCAGCGGGATGCGCCGGTCAGTGGCCGACAACCCGGCGCGGAACAGCTGGGCCAGGTCCTCGACCGCGGTCTCGGCCTCGCGCGGGCGCACACCGATCAGCGCGGCGATGCTGTTCAGGCTGTTGAACAGGAAGTGCGGGCGGATGCGCGCCTGCAGCGCCTGGTAACGGGCCTCGCCCTCGGCCCGCACCTGGCCGCGCCACTGCGCCTGCAGCCAGAAGTAGCGCAGCGCCAGCGCCGACACGATCGCGCACACGGCGAGGTTGCGCAGCAGGAACACATGGTGCTCGCGATCGGGCAGGAAGTGGCGCAGGTCCAACCACTGCGCCAGCTGCCAGGCAGCCTCGCTGATGGTGCCGGTGACCACCAGCAGCAGACCGTAGCTGGCGGCCATGGCCGCGCGCGGCGCCAGCCCGCCCAGCCGGACACGCAGCAGGCACAGCACGGCGGCGCTGCATAAACCAATCCAGTGCAGGTACAGCGATACCAGCAGCAGACGCTCCCACCAGGCGCCGTCGGCGGCGTGACCGGCCAGCAGCAGCAGGGCTACCAGCTGCATGATCACCAGCACGGCGAGCGTGGCCTCGCCGCCGCAGAAATCGGGCAGAAAACTGTCGTCCGGTCGGTCGCCTGCGGCCATGCGGCAGTCTTGTCCGGCGCTCCGGTGTGGTCAAGAGACGGACACGCGCATGACGGCCCGTACCATAGGGTGCGCGCCTCGCACCGGAAACTGCGGCGCCCTCCTCGCCCTGCGGCCGGGAGGGCGCCGGGTCATGCCGTCAGTCGGTGTCGCCGGTCTTGTACCAGTACAGCGGCGTGCGTTTGGACTGGATCAGCAGCGGCGGTTCCTCGGGGCAGGTCGTACAGGCAGTGCTGCCGTCCTTCGGCACCGCACCGAGCAGGACCGGCCTGAAATCAGTACCGCCACCCGCCGTTGCGACCGGTACGATGGCGAACACCGGCGTCGGTGGCAGGCCGCCGCCCACGAACTCCGAAGAACGACTGCCGCCTTGTGATCCTTCCACTCCAATCGCGCCCGAGGCATTGAACAAGTTCACCAGATAGCCACGCGCCTCGCCCAGCGAGTTGGTGCAGGCAGTGCTGCTGGTCGGGGTCGCGCGGTTGGTGTTGAAGAATACGAACCCCCCTACGATCAACGCGCCGCTCACCACCTGCTCACCGACGCCGTTCTCGGTCAGGTTAATGAACCAGCCCTTCTCCGGCGAACTCGGCAGCAGCGGTGCCGGGCACTGCGAAGAATCGGTGGCGCAGTCAGCATCCTCGACAGTAAGATCGCGCATGACCGTGCCCGTCGTGTCGTCCAGCTCGATGATCGGCGCCGTGTCGGACGCCGACAGGTCATCCTTGAACACGTAGAAGCGATTGGTCACCGGCGTGGTGACCGGATACTGCGTCAGCAGTGGATGCTCGCGGTCACCGGAACCGATCGCGAGATAGATCACACTGCTGCTGAGCTGCACGATTGCCGGCGGAAACAGGAACTTGCGTCCCGGCAGCGGGCTGGTCTGCCGGGTCTGCGCAATCTGCCGGTAGGTCCAGGAACCCGGGCTCAGCGGGTTGTTGTTCGCATCCACGAAGCTGATGCGGTACACCTTGCCGCCGGTATCCACGGCATAGCCGTGGTCCACCTTCTGGTCGCCGTTGACGTCAATCAGCGCGACGTCCGCGGCCACGCTGCGTCCGTTGAAGTCGAAGTGCTTGAGCAGGTTGCCGGTGAAACCGTCCAGCACATAGACCCCGCTGCCCCGCGCGCCGGTACAGGCCGGCGTGGGTGTATCGGCGTCCTCGCAGGTGTCATAGCCACCGCCCAGCACCACCACCGGCTGCGTGCCCGAGGCATGGCCGGCGACGAAGGCCGCCACCGGGAACGGCCAAGTCTGGCCGATTTCCTCGAAGCCACTGTCGCAACCGCCGGCGTCGCAGCCCCGCGTCCAGGGTGCGGTGGGGCTGGCCGGGTTGGTGACGTTGAAGGAGTAGATCCGGCGCCCGCCGCGGCGCATGCCGGCGAATACCCGCACATTGCTGTTGTCGGCGTTCTGGAACACGCCGGTCGAGCCGTCGAAGAAGTAGTCCTTGGGTACGTTCGGTGCGCTGTCGCCGAAGAACTTGATCTTCGGGTCGTTGGCCCGCAGGCGCTCGAACTTGGAGAAATGCTCGGGCGCGACGAAGGACCACAGCTCCTCGCCGGTGTGCGCCCTCACCGCGCGGTAGGTGCCATCGTTGGCGCCATAGAACACCACCACGCCGGGCTTCGTGCCGGACGCAATCTCCGCCGCCGTGCCGCCGAAGTTCACCGGCTGCGGCCGCGAGTGAATCACGTCACCGTGGATGGTCGAGCGTGCCTCGGTTTCGTTCAGGTCGTTATCGTCGTCGTTGGTGTCCTTGCCCAGGATGAAATCGCGGGTCTCCGCGCTCAGTGAAGGGGCGCTGCTGGCATTGAAGGCCACGAGCGAACCGCCGGACAGGGTCAGCATGTTGCGCGCGCTTGCACGCTTGCGCAGCCTGTCCGCCACCGCACCCTTCTCGACGAAGGGCCCGTCCGGGTAATCCGAATGCGGATTGGTGGCGCCCGGGCACTGGCTGACGGCGGGCGGGTTATCGGTGCCGACCAAGTTCCAGTAATCGCCTGAATCCGTAGTCCAGAAACTGACCGCGCAGTCGCCGATGAAGCCGGTCTGCAGGTTGGTGGCGATGGCGCCGTTGGCATCGCCCAGCTCCAGGCTGGCGCCGCTGGCGATGATCTGGTAACGCTTGAGGTTGCCGAACCAGAGCGGGTTCTTCTCCTTGTCCGGGCGGAACAGGCCGATGAAGACCTGGTTCTCGTTCTGGGTGCGGTTGGTGGCGTTCACCGGCAAGCTGGCCGAGGCGAAGGCCGAGTTGACTGCCTGCACCTCGTTGAAGATCTGCGTCAGGGCGCTGACGATGGCGTCCTCGTTGCGCGCCTGGAAGTACTTGCCGCCGCCGACGCGCGCGGTATTGAACAGCAGCGCCGAGAACTCGGCGTTCTGCTGAGCGTTGAACACGTCAATGGTATAGGTCGTGACCAGCGTCCGGATCGCCGGGCTCGTGCCGGGCAGGGGCACGCCGTTGTTGCGCAGGAAACGCGCCCACTCGTCCATCATGAACGGACCGGCCGGCGCCGGGGAGAAGGTGCCGGTCTGGGTGGCCGTGGTGGAGGTGAAGTTGCCCATCACGGTGTAGCGGCTGGTCGAGCTCAGCGGGCAACCGCTCGTGTTGCTGGGAGCGGAGCAGAAGCAGCTCTGGTAGGTATTGCCGGACGGCGGGCAGCCGGCGTAGCCCGAGGTGCTGCAGCTCGAGGCCTCCAGCGAACAGGATGCGGACGGCCCCAGCTCGGTGTCCACCGTGGTCGTGCGCCGCACGGTGGTGGTGACGGTCTTGGTGCCCCGGCGCTCGTAGTTGCGCTTCTGGCCGGTGCAGCCCGAGTTGCCGATGTCCGTATAGACGCAGTTGGCCCAGGTGGTGGTGGTCTCGGTGGTTTCATCCGCGCCGGGCCCCGGCGAGAACACCGTCGAGGGCTGCGGACAGGAGGAGCCGGTGGGGACCTGGTTGGCGTTCTTACAGGTCAGCGGCGGCTCGCCGAGCGAGACGTTGCTGGTTGTAGTCGTGGTCGGACCGGACACGACGGTCTGGGTGGTACTGCGGCCATAGACCGTGTAGCGCGACTGCAGGCAGGGCTGGGCGGTGGATGCGTCGCAGAAGCAGCTGGTGAAGCCGGCCGCAGTGCAGGTGGCGTTGTTCTCGGCCGTGGTGCAGGCGCTGGCGTTGCTGTAGCAGGCCAGCGAGGTGCCCTTGACCGCGGTTGCCGGCGTGCTGGTGACCACGTAATCGGCGAAGGGGATCTGGCTGGTGTTGCCGCCGAGCCCCGCCAGCGCGTTTACGTTGGCCTGGCTGTCCGCGGTGGGGCCATTGGAAACGTTGTTGCCGATGAAAATGATGACGGTGCGGCGGCAGGAGTCGGCCGAGGTCAGCGGCGAACGGAACACGGAGTACAGGCTGGTATAACCCGCCGAGTCGGCCTTGCTCGCGATCGTACCGGCGCCGGCGTTCGAATGGTTGGTGCCGGCCAGGTAGTTATAGGCGTCCCAGAACAGGTTGCCGAAGGGATTGCCCTGCGAGCGCTTTTCCTGGGGGTCGTTGATGTTGGAGAAGATGCTGGACGATACCGGCAGGCCGGCGGCGCTGGGCCCGTACAGGATGTTGGACAGCGCCGACTTGTTGGTGCCGTTCATCGGCCGCATGTGGTAGCGGATGAAGCCGGAATCCGCGTCGTTGGCGCTGCCGCCGGTGATGTACTCCAGCAGGCCGACGTTGACGCTATTGTCCGGCAGCGCGTTGAGCACGCGCGTGATGGCGCGCACCTCGGACTGGCCCTGCTGCAGGCCGCCCGGCCACTGCTGCGACTGGCGCGCCCAGTTGGCGCTGTTGTCGAGGATGATCAGCACGTTGGGCTTGTCCACCGTGCTGTCGAAGTCCACCGAGAAGATGTCGATGTCCTCCGACGCCGCCTGGAAGGTGCTGAAACTCAGCAGCGTGCTCAGCGCCAGCAGCAGCGCTGTGGAGACTCGCCGGGGTTTCGTGTTCATGGCCTTGCCCTCTCTACAGCCTTACAGACATCCGGCATCCAGATCGTCCTTGCCGACGCGCACCTTGGCGCCCTGGGTGACCACGACGCTGGTGCCCGTCTTGGCGTCGGTCGCGGTGGCGACGAGGTCCCAGACGCTGGCCGCGCACAGCGACTCGCCCGCGGCGGCGCCCACCGTCGCGAGCAGTTCCTGTGCGCCACTGGTCACGCAGCCCATGGCTTCCTGCCGGACTAGGAAATCGGGACTGGCGAGCTCGCCCGCGAACTCGCGGTTGGGGATGACGGTGGCGCGGATGCAGCGCGGCGGCGCCAACACGACCGTGATGTCGTTCACGCCGTCCTTGTTCAGGTCGAAGCAGCGCGAATTGGCGCCGGCGCAGAGCCCGGTCAGAAACACGGTGTCCGGGGTTTCGAACATTCGCGTCGTGCTCAGCGCCTCCTGGATGACGCTGTTGGCGCTGGCCACGGCCTCATTCCTGAATTGCATGTTACCGACCACATCCAGGCTGGTGCGGGCGATGTTGTAGCTGACCACGGCCGCGAGCGAGATCATGATCAGCATGATCAGCCCCACCACCAGCGTCAGGCCCTGCTGCCGGCGGCGCGTCGCACTCATGACCGTTCTCATGGTTGCCTCACGCCGGCCGGGTTATTGAGGCGCACGACGGTCTCGAACACGTGGCGCTTGTAGGCCTTCTCGTCCGTCGGGATGTCGGTGGGGGCGATGGTGACGTCGCCCAGCACGTAGGTCTTGGTGTCTACGTGTCCAGGGGATGGATTCGCACTGCGCGCCAAGAGATGGACGCTGACCGCCACCACGTCCTGCCAGCGGCCAATGCTCACGCTGTCATCCGCTGGATCGTACAGCGCGGCCGCGTTCTCGTAGCGGTCGGGCGCACCGTTTTCGGGCGCGGTGTCGTCGATGCCATAGCGCAGCTGCAGGTTCTCGATGCCCTCGGCGATGGGCACGACCCGGAACTTGCGATTGCCGCCGTCCAGGTCCAGTTCGGCGCGCTTGAGGGTCGGGATGCCGTCCCCGGGCTGGTGGTTGTTGGCGATGAAGTAAATATGCGTGAGGAAGCGCCGGATTTCGGCGAAGCTCGTCGTGTTGCAGCCGCCGCCTGTCGCGCGGTTGTGCAGGTTGAAGGTATTGTTCGCATTGCTGCTCGGATAGATCGCAAGCTTGTAGCCCTGGATCGCGTCAGCGACTGCATTGTCAGGCGCGTCATCGGGACACATCGAAACCTGGAAGTAAGGCGCACCCGTCACCGCCGGGCAAGTGGTGGGTGCCGGCGTCGCGGCACAGCTGCTGACCCGGCGCACGACGAGCATGTCGGTGCCGGGCTTGAAGTCGCTCAGGGTCTCGCCGTCGTCGAAGAAATTGCCGGCATCGTCGCAGCCGCCCGGCAGCGCGGTGACATTGTTGGCGCCCTCGATGTACAGCGCGGCCTGGCCCTTGAGCACGTCCAGGTCGTCGGGTTCGCACAGCACATCCTCGTCCGCATCGAAACTGAGAACCGTGTCCTCGCCCAGATCCACCGGCGCGCTCAGGTCGGCCTTGCCCATGAAACCCGCGAGCTGGAGGTCGTCAGACAGCACCTGCATCGCGTAGCGGCCGTTCTCGATCTGCTGGTTGGCGCGCTGCACCTCGTCGCGCGCGCGCATGCTGGACACGAACATGGCAGTGAGCGCCACCAGCACGATCAGCGAGATCGTGATCGCGATCATCAGCTCGATCAGGGTGAGGCCTGCCTGCCGGGCCGGCCCGCGGGCGTGCTGCCCAAGTGATGTGATGTCGCGCGTCATGAACATTTCGGCAGTCCCACGGTGATGTCCGCCGACACGACACGACGATAGGACTCGTCGCCGTACTGGTTCTGGCCGCAGGTCAGCGCCGCCGCCGGCGCGGCGGTCTGGAACAGGCCCTGCCAGACGACGCTGATCCGGTACACGCCGGGCGTGCAGATGCCGGCCGCCGGGTTCGGGGCCGTGATCTGCTGCACGCAACCGCGCGCGCCTATCATGCCGCCGACGTTGCTGCCGCCTACGGTCTCCGCCGCACCCTGCAAAGCTGCGTGCCAGGCACAGCGGTCCCTGGCCACCGTCGTCGTCGGGTTGGAACAGTTTTCAGTGGTATTGCCCGTACCCAGCGGCGTGGGCGTCAGGTAGCTCGCGGCATTCGCGCCATTGGCCTGCAGGCGGTTGATCATGTCCTGCAGCAGCACCACCGCCTGGGCACGCTGGTAGGCCTCCATCTCGGTCATGTGCAGCTTGCTCTGCAGGTTGACCAGGCCCAGCAGGCCGAAGGCCAGGATCACGATGGTGATCAGCACCTCGAGCAGGGTGAAGCCGCGCGCGCGCTGGTTCAGCATGGCCCCTCCTTGACGGCCGGCATGCCGCTCAGGCTCAGCACGACACAGCGCAGGTCGCGGTCTGGCAGGATGTCGCCGGAATCCTCGACCTCGAACGTGACGCTGGCGCCGCCCTGCGTGCGGCCGGAGCTGAGGTAGACCACGCTCGGCAGGGGGTTCGGGTCGGTCGTGATCGTGACGCCGCTGACCGGTCCCTCCTGGGCCAGCACGGTGGCCCCCGCGAGCACGCGCCAGCCGGACACCCAACCGCCCGCGTTGGGTGACACGGTGATGGAAGCGTTGCGCTTGGCTGCTTCGCTGCGCGCCTTGAGCAGGGACAAGTGCAGATTTGAACTGGCCGCCTTCACCCGGTTCTTGGCAATCATGCCGGAGAACGACGGGGCAGCGATTGTGGCCAGGACGCCAACCACCAGCAGCACGATCATCAATTCGATGACCGTGAAGCCCTCTTGCCGGCTGGGTAACATCACCATTTGCTGGGATCACCGGCGCGGGATTTGTTGCCTAGATGGTCCATGACCAGCGTACCGTCCGGCACCTGCTTGCCGGTGGGCGTGGCGGTGATCGTGAAGCCCGGCGGCGGGCCAGCCGATACCGTCACACTGAGGTTGTAGAAGCCAGATACGTCCGAGGGCACAGAGATGCTCAATGCAGCTGGGAATGCTGCGTTGTTGGCTGCCGGAACGTAGCTGCGCGTGTCGAGAAAGCGCTGCTGCTCGCGCTGCGCGACATCGGCCATGAAGGCCTGCGCATTGGCGCGCCGGCTCTTGCGCATCTGGTCTTCGTAGGACGGCAGGGCGATCGCCGCCAGTATGGCGACGACGGCCACCGCGATCATCAGCTCGATCAGCGTGAATCCCTTTGGTCGTTTCATCCACCTACCCCGGATTTGGTCAAGCTGGATTATCGGCGCGCGGCGGCGCCACTGGACGGCCAGGCCGACGGGCGTCGGCGAGCGGGCGACGGGCGTCATGACTATCCCCTGACCCTCGCCAGGGGAGCGGAATCTCAGCGCAGGTACAGCGGCCCGTGCTTCAGGGTTCGATTCGCTTCATCCGTCATGATTTGGTTGCAGAGAGACGCGTGGCGAGTTCAGTGAAGCCGAACGCCTTCAATACGTCCTCAGCCGGTGTGACGCGGCCGGCTGAGCTGTCCTTCAGGCCCGCTTCGATGTCCGCGCGGACTCTACATCACGTTTGCTGGTCTGCTGTTCAAGCCGCGCTGATATAATCCGCCACCCATCCCAGGACGCGGCCATGAGCCAGGATCAATCCAGCAAGCTGTGGAGCGGGCGCTTCAGCGAGGCGACCGATGCGCTGGTCGAGCAGTTCTCGGCCTCGGTGCGCTACGACCGCCGGCTGTACCGGCAGGACATCGCCGGCTCGATCGCGCACGCGCGCATGCTGGCCAAGGTCGGCGTACTGACCGCGGCCGAGGCCGACAAGATCGTCAAGGGGCTCGAGGAGATTCTGGCCGACATCGAGCGCAATGATTTCAGCTGGCTGGATGCGCTCGAAGACGTGCACATGAACATCGAGGCACGGCTGACCGAGCGCATCGGCGAGGTCGGCAAGAAGCTGCACACCGCCCGCAGCCGCAACGACCAGGTCGCCACCGACATCCGCCTGTACCTGCGCGACGGCATCGACACGCTGCGGGCGGAACTCAAGACCCTGCGCGGCGCGCTGATCGGCCTGGCCGAGCAGGAGGCCGCTACGATCATGCCCGGCTTCACGCACCTGCAGGTGGCGCAGCCGGTGACCTTCGGCCACCACCTGCTGGCCTGGGAGCAGATGCTGGCGCGCGACGCCGCGCGGCTGGCGGACTGCAGAAAGCGCGTGAACGTGATGCCGCTCGGCTCGGCCGCGCTGGCCGGCACCACCTTCCCCATCGACCGCGCCTACACCGCCGAGCTGCTGGGCTTCGAAGCCGTCAGCGAGAACTCACTCGACGCCGTGAGCGACCGCGACTTTGCGATCGAGTTCGCCTCGGCCTGCGCGCTGCTCATGATGCACCTGTCGCGCTTTTCCGAGGAGCTGATCCTGTGGACCAGCGCGAACTATAAATTCGTGGAGCTGCCGGACCGCTTCTGCACCGGCTCCAGCATCATGCCGCAGAAGAAAAACCCGGACGTGCCGGAACTGGTGCGCGGCAAGAGCGGGCGCGTGTACGGCCACCTGACCGCGCTGCTGACGCTGATGAAGGGCCAGCCGCTGGCCTATAACCGCGACAACCAGGAAGACAAGGAGCCGCTGTTCGACACGCTCGACACCGCGCTGGCCTGCGTGCGCCTGTACGCGGCGATGGTGCCCGCGATCCAGGTGCAGCGCGAGAACTGCCTGCGCGCGGCGAAGCTCGGTTTCTCCACCGCCACCGACCTGGCCGACTACCTGGTGCGCAAAGGTCTGCCCTTCCGCGATGCCCACGAGGTGGTCGGCAAGGCCGTGCGGCATGGGGTGGCGCAGAACAAGGACCTGGCCGAGCTGTCGCTGGATGAGCTGCGGCAGTTCTCCAGGCTGATCGAGCAGGACGTCTTCCAGGTGCTCACGCTGGAAGGCTCGGTGGCGGCGCGCGATCACCTCGGCGGCACGGCGCCGGCGCAGGTCCGGGCGGCGGCGCAGCGGGCGCGACAGAGGCTGGACTAAGCTTCTCACCCCCCTCTGTCTTGGTAGGAGCGAGCCCTGCTCGCGACAGCGACGGCGGCAAACCCGCCCAGGTCGCGCGTAGGACGCGCTCCTACCCCATCACAGCTACAGATTGCGTCTGGTCAACTGGTATGATATGCTACCAAAATGTTTAGCGCGATCCCCAAGCAGCGCCTGTCCGATTCGGTCTATGAGCAGCTCATGGACCGGATCGTGGACCGGCGTCTGGCGCCGGGCAGCGAGCTGCCGGCCGAGCGCGTACTGGCCGAGCAGCTGGGCGTGAACCGCGGCGCGGTGCGGGAGGCGCTCAAGCGCCTGCAGCAGGCCGGCCTGATCCAGATCCGCCAGGGCGGCAACAGCGTGGTGCTCGACTACGAAACCGAGGGAGGGCTCGAATTGCTACCCAGCCTGTTGACCGACGCCGAGGGCCAGCTCAACCCCGCCGTGGCACGCTCGATCATGGCCATGCGCAGCTCGCTCGCGCCCGACATCGCCGCGGCGGCCGCGAAAAAGGGCGGCGCGAAACTGGCCGACGAGCTCGACGACATCCTGCGGAAAATGCGCGCCGCGTCGAAGGACACGCCGCAACTACAAGCCCTCGCGCTGGAGTTCTGGTCGAAGCTGGTGAATGCCGGCGGCAACATCGCCTACCGCCTCGCGTTCAACTCCATGCACAAGACCTACAAGGCCATCTGGGGCCTGCTCACCCAGGTGCTGGAGCCGGAGTTCCGCGACTTCGACACCCTGCAGCGTCTGGCCAATGCCGTGCGCACCGGCGACACCGACACCGCGCGCGAGTGTGGCCGCCGGCATGTTGAAATTGGCCGCATCGCACTGGAGAAATCCCTCGACGCCTACCAGAAGGCCCTGGAGTAGCCTTGGAAAACACCGCCCGCCAGATGATGTCCGCCGAAGAAACCGCGCGCCGCAACCCGATGCGGCCGCCGGCGCACCTGCCGCGCGACGCGGCCAGCGCGCTGCGCACCTTCGTCAGCATCACCAGCCCGCGCCTGTTGATGGTCATGTTCACCAGCATGCTGGCGCTGCGCCTGTACGTCGGCCAGTGGTCGTGGTGGGACGCCGTGGTGGTGGCCGCGCTGGTCGCGTACTGGCCGCTGAACGAATGGCTGATCCACGTCTGCCTGCTGCACTACAAGCCGCGCGTCATCCTCGGCCGCCGCGTGGATTTCCTGCTGCCGCAGACCCACCGCCAGCACCACGCCGACCCCTGGAACCTCGAGCGCGTATTCATCCCGCTGCACATCTACGTGGGCGCGATCCCGGTGTACGCCGCACTCGCCTGGTGGGGCTGGCATGAGCCGCTGGTGCTGAGCTTCGCCACCGCACACCTGTGCCTGGCGCTGCACTACGAGTGGGTGCATTACCTGGCGCACATCCACTGGTGCCCGCCCATCGGCCACTACCAGAAGCGGGTACGCGAACACCGCCTGCACCACTTCCGCAACGAGAACTACTGGTGGGGTGTGTCCATGGGCGCGGCCGACCGCTGGCTGGGCACGGCGCCGGACCCCGAGAAAACCGGCCGGTCCGGCACCCACAGCACCCTCGGGCTGGGCCCGTAATCGCGGCGCTCGCCCCCACCTACGCGCCCCTTTCATTTCCCCCGGTTAAGGACTATATACACAGGACCATTCCGCTCCATTTCCGGCACGGGCCGATCGGAGGTCAGGATGCGACGCCGCCTGTATTTCGTGGTCCCGGACGTGGCCACGGCGCACAAGATCGTGAACGAGCTGCTGCTCGCACGCATCGAGGCCGGGCATATGCATGTACTGGCGCGCGAAGGCACGCCGCTCGGCGACATGCCCGAAGCCAACATCCTGCAGAAAACCGACCTGGTGGAGGCCGTCGAGCGCGGACTTGCCGTGGGCGGCGTGACCGGCGCGCTGGCGGGCCTGTTGGCCGTCACCTTCCCGCCCGCGGGCGTGGTGCTGGGCGGCGGCATGGTCGCCGCCTCGATGCTGGCCGGTGCCGGTTTCGGCGCCTGGGTATCGGGCATGATCGGCATCAACCTGCCCAACCGCGAACTGAAAGCCTACGAGGACGCGATCAAATCCGGCGCTGTGCTGATGATGGTGGACGTGCCCAAGGAGCGCGTGCACGAGATCGAGCGGCTGATCCAGGAACATCACCCGGAGGCGCAGATCGGCGGCACCGAGCCGCACATCCCGGCGTTTCCGTAACGAAGACCCAACCTCTCCCTCTCGGGAGAGGCGGCAGGCGGCATAAGGGCCTTGATCCCCGCGTTAAAGCCGCCACTCCAGCGCCCGACGGGCGCACCCCGCCCCCGACATGGGGGCGGG
>DATLYR010000194.1 GCA_035574475.1 Nevskiales bacterium
AGTCCGCGTGCAGCGCGGCGTTGGGGCCGGCGAAGTAGCGCCGCAGCCGTGTCAGCCAGGCCCATTGCCGGCGGCCGTCCGGGCGGCTGTCGAACAGGATGTCCGGGTTGCCCATGCCGTCGGCGTCGGCCACGAACACCGCCTTGTAAGGGTCGGACAGGAAACCGTCGTGGCGCGTGTAGCTCAGGCTGGTCTGGATGACGGTGTCGGCATCCAGCACGCGCGCATAGCCGCCGAAGGCGGTGATGCTGTCGCGCGTGGCCCGCGTGACACTCACGGGCGTGACGCCCTGGGTGGGATCCAGCTCGTCATCCGAGTAGCCGATACCGGCGGACAGCGTGCTCACCGTGTCGGCCAGCTGCCACTCGGCCTGGGCACCGACGTTGATCGCCTGGTAGTCGTCCTCGTTGGAGTACCCCAGGCTGACCGTACCCTTGCCTTGTGCGAGGCGGCGCGTGAGGCCGAGCAGCAGGTCGGCGCGCTTCTCCTCGATGGTAGCCCCGCTCATCACCTGCAGCGGCTGACCGGAGCTGCCGTCCACGTACCAGGGCGAGGCGCCGCTCATGCTTTCGTAAGTCAGGTCAGCCGCGAGCTCGAAGTCGCCGGCCAGCGGCGCGGCGGCGCGGAACTGGTGGCTGTCGATCTCGTAACGCTCGCTGCCCTGCCCGCTCGCAGTCCTGCTGCCGGAAATGCCGTCCTCGTCGTAGCGCGAGTAGCGATAGTCGAGCTGCAGGCCTTCCGGCGCCTGGGCCTTCGCAATGCCGGGCAGGCCGAGCGCCGAAGCAGTCAGCGCCAGCAGCGCGGGATGGATGCGTTTCTTGTCGGACATGCGACTCCCCCGAAGTCACTGAAGCCCGGCAGCGCCGGGATGACGCTCGCGCTCACAAAGTCTCTGGATCCCGGCTTTCGCCGGGATGATGCTTCGCATCAATTACTGCATCCGCAACCGCCGCCGCCCACCGAGGCGCCGCCGGTGGCGTGCTCCTTGCTGGTGTAGGTGTGATTGCGGATCGCAGACTGCACCGGGTCCGGATCCCAGGCCATCTCCGGGCGCGCGAGCGTGCCGCGCTCCCAGGCCGCCGGCGGGGTGCTCGCACAGCCGGCCAGCAGCAGCGCAGCGGCCAACAGCAGACGTGTCATGGTCACTCCTCCCCCAGCAGTTCGGCCACCGCGGCCCGCAGCCGCGGCAGGTCCTTTTTATTGAAGCCCGGGTGCACCTGCCGCAGCACGCCCTGCCGGTCGATCAGATAGGACATCGGCATCGCGCGCACGTCGTACAGCCGGGCCAGGCGACCCTGCGGATCGCGCACGGTGGGGTACGTTACCGGGTATTTTTTCAGGAAGTCCAGCCCGTCCTGCGGCCGTTCGTCCAGGTTCACCGCGATCACCTCGAAGCCGGCCGTGCCGTACTCGGCGCGCAGCCGCTCGAAGGCCGGCAGCGACTGGCGGCAGGGCGGGCACCACGAGGCCCAGAAATCCAGCAGCACCACCTTGCCGCGGTAGTGCGCCAGTTCGATCGGGCCGGCGCCCTGCAATGCCTCGGCGCTGAAGGCCGGCGCCGGCTGGCCGGGGGTGGCCGCCTCGGCACCCAGGCTGGCGAGCAGGCAGAGAATGAGAAGCGCGCGGCGCATGTCAACGGCATTCTCGCAGGCGCAAACCTCAGCCCACGGACGGCAGATCATCCGGCAGGAAGAAATCGGGCGCGAACTTCGTCGTGCCGGGCACCGCGGCATATTTCGAGAAATCGCGCACGCCGGCTTCGTACAGCACCACGTCGTCCACACAGAAGTTGCCGGTGAATTCGCGCGCGTTCTTGGTGAAGATCACGTAGGCCGCATCGGCCATGATGGTCGGCAGCCGCGACTGCTGCATCGCCGGGTCGCCGCCGATCATCTTCACCGCCGCGGTCCAGATCAGGGTGCGCGGCCACAGCGAATTGGCGGCGATACCGTCGCTGCGGAACTCCTCCGCCCAGCCGAGCGTGCACAGGCTCATGCCGTACTTGGCCATCGAGTAGGCCAGGTGTGGCGCGAACCACTTGGCGCGCATGTCCAGCGGCGGCGACAGCGTGAGGATGTGCGGATTGGCCGATTTCTTCAGGTGCGGGATGCAGTACTTGCCGCACAGGAAGGTGCCGCGCGCATTGATGCCGTTCATGAGGTCATAGCGCTTCATGTCGGTCTGCAGCGTACCGGTCAGCGAGATCGCGCTGGCGTTGTTGACCAGCACGTCGATGCCGCCGAAGCTGTCCACCGTCTTGGCCACGGCGGCCGCCACCTGCTGCTCGTCGCGGATGTCACAGACGATCGGCAAGGCTTTGCCGCCAGCCCGCTCGATTTCCGCCGCTGCGGTGTAGATCGTCCCCGGCAGCTTGGGATGCGGCTCGGCGGTCTTGGCGGCGATGGCGACGTTGGCGCCGTCGCGCGCGGCGCGCAGTGCGATCGCGAGGCCGATACCGCGCGAACCGCCGGAAATGAACAGGGTCTTGCCTTTGAGCGTCATGTGCTGCCTCACATCGTTTTGCGGATCTGATACACCCCGCGGCTCTTCGCTACTACTACGCCGGCGGCGTCCTTGAGCTCGCCCTCGAGCACGAACTCGGCCTTGCCTTTGGTGTCGGCCTCGGCCTGGATCGCGGCGATGCGCCCCTCGTCCAGCGCGATCTCGACCGTGACGTCGGTCTTCACCGGCTTCAGGAACTCCAGATTCAGGGCCCTGACGATGGGAAAATAGCGCGTCGCGTCGAAGGATGACAGAAACAGCGCGCCGCCGGGAATCTCGGCCACCGTGAACAGGGCACCCGCGTACATGATGCCGATGTGGTTGCCGTTGTTCGCGAATGGCATGCGGCATTTGACGTAGCCGCGCCGCAGTTCGACCACCTGCAGGCCGCTGTTCTTCACGAAGGGGATGCCGGTCTCGAGGGCTTTTTTGGCGAAATCCAAGTCCATCTCACGGTCCTCGGTGGATCCGTTCATTTGCCAGCCCCTCCGACGGGGGAGAACTTATTTTTTGCTCCCACCCCCTCGATGGGGAGGGCGGGGGTGGGGGTGAAGGCTGGCTGTGCCTGTCCATGAAGGCCTTCATGCGCCTCAGGTAATCGCCCTGCTGCACGTGGATCAGGTGGTTGCCGGGGAACCAGTGCAGCCGGCTGCCCTGCCAGTGCTCGTGCAGCTGACGCACGAAGCGCGGGGCGGTGAAGCGGTCGCCGGCGCCGGCGATGATGAACTGCCGCTCGGCCGGCAGGCGCGGCGCATAGGTCAGCGGGCTGTGCAACGCCACG
This sequence comes from Nevskiales bacterium, assembly GCA_035574475.1. Classification (NCBI taxonomy): domain Bacteria; kingdom Pseudomonadati; phylum Pseudomonadota; class Gammaproteobacteria; order Nevskiales; species Nevskiales bacterium. The sequence goes on from DATLYR010000194.1 coordinate 3,284, forward strand.
CCATGGCGCAGCTCGGTCAGCGTCGCACCGCTGCGCCACACGGCGAAATCCAGCAGGCGCCCCGACGGTTGCCATTCGCGCGCCATGTCGAACAGCGACACCACCGGCGAGTTCGGAATGGCGAAGGCCAGGCGATCCTCCACCGTCGCCACCGCCGAGGTGATGTAGCCGCCGAGCGACAGGCCCGAGACGCCGACGCTCGGCGCGCCCTCGCTCAGCAGATAGTCCAGCCACACGCGCACGTCGTGCACGCCCTGCAGCACCGCCTCGTTGAAGTGCGCGAAGCCGTCGGCAAAAAACCCGTAACCGCTGAACGGGTGGCCGCGCTCGCGGCGCTCGCCGTGGAAGGGCAGCTGCGCCAGCAGCACGTCGTACCCCTTGCGGTAAAACCAGGGCAGGCAGAACCAGGCGCTGTTGATGCGGTACTGCGGCAATGTGTAGCCATGCAGGAAGATCAGCGTCGGCCGCGGTCCGTCGGGGTGGTAGTAATGCAGCGCATGCGCGCGTCGGTTGCGGGCATGACGCAGATAGCTGCGCTGCAGTTCCGGGTGCAGCGGCACGAAGGGGCTGTCGAAGGACAGACGCCGGTGCGGAATGTCGCGCGGCGCGAACTGCCCGCAGCGTGCGCGCCGGACTTGCACCGGCACGCCGGGTGGGGGCCGCAGGAATGTGCGATCGGCGTCGCCCGCATCGGCATAGGGCCAGTAGAAACGCAGCCGCTCGCGCTCACGATCGAACCGCCGACGCGTGAGCAGCCGCGGCAGCACTGCGCTGGCCACCAGCAGGCCCATGCCGGAGCTGGCCAGCCGGTCCAGCGCCGCCGTGGTCAGCACCTTGAGCGGATGCGCGAGGCTCGCCTCGGTGTCATCGCTCAGGTGGGCGTAGCCCTCGGGCAGCCGCTCCCACCATTTGTTGTCGTGCGCGTCCAGCCGAGCCTCCTCAGTCGCGACGGTACATCGTCACCACACAGGCCCCGCCCAGTCCCAGGTTGTGCTGGAGCGCGATACGCGCGCCCTCGACCTGGCGCCTGTCGGCCTGGCCGCGCAGCTGCCACACCAGCTCGGTGCACTGCGCCAGGCCCGTGGCGCCCAGCGGGTGACCCTTGGACAGCAGCCCGCCAGACGGATTGGTCACGTACTTGCCGCCATAGGTGTTGTCGCCATCCCAGATGAATTGCTCGGCGCCGCCCTCCGGGCACAGGCCGATGGCCTCGTAGGTCAGGAGTTCGTTGGCGGTGAAGCAGTCGTGCAGCTCGACTACGTCCACGTCCTGCGGGCCGATGCCGGCCTGCTCGTAGACCTGCTTCGCCGCGGCCTTGGCCATGTCGTAGCCGACCATCTTGATCATGGATTTGGGCTCGAAGGTGGTCGGAAAATCGGTCGTCATCGCCTGCGCGGCGATGTACACCGGGTTCCTGATCTTGTGCTTTTTCGCGAACTCGTCAGAGCACAGCACCGCCGCCGCCGCACCGCAGGTCGGCGGGCAGCACTGGAAGCGCGTGAGCGGATCGAACACCTCCTCCGAGGCGAGGATCTCCTCCAGGCTCAGCCGCTGGTTGAACAGCGCGTAGGGATTGTTGCTGGCATGCGCGCGCGCCTTCTCGCTGATCTTGGCGAAGGTTTCCTTCTTCGTGCCGTGCTCGAAGCGGTACTCGCGCCCGGCGCCGCCGAACATCTGCGCGGCCGGCGGGGCGTTGGCGAAGCCCTGCACGTCGTTCATCACCTGCGCGAACTTTGCCAGCGGCGGCTCGCGGTCGTCGTATTTGTTGGTCAGCGCGCCGCGCTCCATTTTCTCGAAGCCCAGCGCCAGCACGCAATCCACCAAACCGCCCTCGATCGCCTGGCGCGCCAGCCACAGCGCAGTCGAACCGGTCGAGCAGTTGTTGTTGACGTTGATGACGGGGATGCCGGTCAGGCCCAGCTCGTACACGCTGCGCTGGCCGCAGGTGGAGTCGCCGTACACATAGCCGACATAGGCCTGCTGGATGTCCTGGTATGCGATGCCGGCGTCGGCCAGCGCTTTTTGCCCCGCCTCCTTCGCCATCTCGTAGTACTCGGGGCTGGCACCGGGCTTGGCGAACTTGGTCATGCCCACGCCGATCACGTTCACTTTGCGCTTCATGGTCGTCTCCTGAATATTCCGTTGTCTTTGTAGGAGCGAGCCTGCTCGCGACAAGAGTCGCCTGCAGCCAGGCTTCTACTCAATCTGCCCTCATATCAGCTTGCTCAGCACGCCCAGTTCGCGCGCCAGTTTCACGTCGCCGTCCACACGCAGCCTGCCGCGCTGGTACAGGTCGCGCACTTCGGCCTGGCCTTTCGCCAGTGCCACCAAGTCTTCGTCCGCGATGCCGAACACGGCCGCGGCCTTGATGGTGTCGCCCTGCTCGACCTTCGGTGTCTTGCCCGTCAGGTCGATCAGCCAGGCGCCTTCCGGATCCCGCAGCTTGAACTGCACCACTTGACCGGCGAGGCCATTGATGGCCCTCGCGTCTTGTTCCAGCTTCTTTGCCAGCGCGGCGAAGATCGCGCTCGCCTGGCCAGGCTTGGCAGCCTTGTCAGCCTGGGGCGCAGCGGGCTTCGCAGCGGCCGGTGCCACGGTCGGCGCGCCGCTGCGCGCAGCCATGGCCTCGGTGACGAACTTCGGATCCATCTTCTGCAGGAAGGACAGCTTCTGCGAGGCCATGATGTTGCCGCTGATCTTCAGCTTGCCGCCGAAGTAGAGCTTGTTCGGATCGGCCTTGCCGGTGCACATGTCGAGGAAGTCGCGGTCCTCGAGTTCCAGCGTCACGTCCGGCGCCTCCGCCGTGCCGGCCTTGCAGGCACCCGCGCCGTTCTTGAGGTCGATCACCCAGCGGCTCTCGGGATTCGACAACCTGAACTGGAACACGGTCTGGATCTTGCCGGCGAGGTCCGGGTTAGCGGCGATATAGCCGCCGATGCCGGCGAAGATGTCGGCGGAAGTGGACTCGCTGCTCGCCGCTGGCTGTGCGGCCACCGTGGCCTTGGGCTTGGCCTTGACCTCCGGGATGCGCTCGTAGAGCTCGATGGCGGCATTGCGGATCACCACCTTGTCGCGCTCCTTCACGCGGGTCTCGAACACGATCTTGAGATCGCCCTCCTTCCACATGCGGGTGACCAGGGTCTCGCCCGGGAACACGCTCTCGGCGAAACGTACCTTGATGCTCTTGAAACGCCGGCCGTCGTTGTCGCAGAAGGCCTTGATCACGTGCCGGCCGACATGGCCGAAGGTGCACAGACCGTGCAGGATGGGCCTGTCGAAGCCGAAGGCCTTGGCGAAGGCCGGGTCGGCGTGCAGGGGATTCCAGTCGCCGGACAGGCGGTACAGCAGTGTCTGGTTCGGGTCGGTCTTCTCCTCGATCACGGCGTCGGGCTCGCGCTGCGGCGGCACATTGACGTCCTGCGAGGGCCCGCGCTCGCCGCCCCAGCCGCCGGCGCCGCGCACGAACACGCTGATCTCGTTGTAGGCAACTTTCTCTCCGCTCTCGTCCACCGTGTCCACGCTCAGGATCACCACGGCATGCGGTTTCTTATCGTAGGCGGTCTTGAATCGGATCGTGTGCTTGAGCTTCGCGGTTCTGGGCAGCGGACGGTACAGCTCCAGATACTGCTCGCCGTGCAGCACGCGGTCCAGACCGTAGTTCAACCCCTTCAGCGTCTTGCCCTGCTTGCCCAGTTCCAGGAACGCATTCATCGCCGGCATCACGCCATAGGTCGGCAGCGCCTGGAAATCCTGGCCCAGCTCGTAGGTGAACCTGAGCTCCTTGGGATCGAGCGGGTCGCGCGCCGCCCCCACACCCAGTGCGTACAGCGCCAGATCGCGCTCGTCGTAGGACGACTCGAGCTCGATCACGTCGCTGCTGGCGGCGTCGAGATCGATGAATTCGTTCCCGCCGAGGCTCTTCTTGTTGAGGCTGGCCATGACGCCGGCCATCGCCTCGTTGACGTTGGCCGGATGCTCGGTCTGCGAAAAATCCGTCACCTTGGCCCAGTGCCGCGCCACGTCCTCCGGCGTAAAGCCATCGCCCGCCGTGCGGAACACGTGGCCGCGGGTGCGTTCCCAGCGCAGCTTGCCGATGTAGCCAGCGCCGACCTCGAAGGTCGCGCCCGTTTCCTGGCAGGACTCGTGGCACAGCCACAGCACCAGGGGGCTGACGTACTCGGGTTTGAGCGCGGCAATCACCTCCGGCGGCAGGATGGTTTCGGTGAGGCGCGAGCCGGCGATCGGCGCGATGGTATTGACGTGGATGTTCTTGCTGCGCCCCTCGATCGCCAGCGTCTGGCCGAGGCCCAGGATGCCGAGCTTGGCGGCCGAGTAGTTGGCCTGGCCGAAGTTGCCGTAGATGCCGGCGGCCGAGGTGGTCATCACGATGCGGCCGTACTGCTTTTCGCGGAGGATCGGCCAGGCGGCGTAGGACACCGAGAACGAGCCGTTCAGGTGCACGCGCTGGATGATGTCCCAGTCGTCCTTGCTCATCTTGTGGAAGCTGACGTCGCGCAGGATACCGGCGTTGTTGATGACGATGTCCACGGTGCCGAAGGCGTCGAGCGCGGTCTTGACGATCTTCTCGCCCTCCTCGACCGAGTCGTAGTTGGCCACGGCCTCGCCGCCGAGCGCCCTGATCTCCTCCACGACCTTGTCGGCCGCCGCCGACGAGCGCCCGCCCCCGTGGATGTTGCTGCCGAGGTCGTTGACCACGACCCTGGCGCCGCGCGCGCCGAACATCAGCGCGTGCGAGCGGCCGAGCCCGTTGCCCGCGCCGGTGACGATGACGACTTTACCGTCGAAACGAAGTTGATCGGCCATGAATCAATCCCTCGGTTGGTTGCTGCTGCAGGAGCGCCTGGGTCGCGATCTGATGCGCTGAAGCCGCGCCTAGAGACTGCGTGCGATGAGTTCTTTCATGATTTCGTTGGTGCCGCCGAAGATGCGCGTCGCGCGGTGATCGATATAGGCGCGCGCAATTGGATATTCCAGCATGTAGCCGTAGCCGCCGTGGAACTGCAGGCACTGGTCGATCGTGCGGCTCAGCAGGTCCGAGGTCCACATCTTGGCGGTGGCGGCATCGTCCACGCCGAGCTTTTTCTTCGTCATCAGCTCGATACAGCGATCCACGAACACCCGCCCGATGGCGATCTCGGCCTTCAGCTCGGCCAGCCGGAAGCGCGTGTTCTGGTAGGCGGCGACGGGCTTGCCGAACACCTTGCGGTTGCGCGTGTAATCCAGCGTCATCTTGAGTGCCGCCTCGGCGCCCGCGATGGCCTGGATGGCGATGATCAGCCGCTCCCAGGCCAGCTCCTGCATCAGCATCACGAAGCCCATGCCCTCCTTCGGGCCGAGCAGGTTGGCCTTGGGCACGCGCACGTTTTCGAAGAACAGCTCGCAGGTGTCCTGCGAGTGCATGCCGATCTTCTTCAGCGGCCGCCCCTTCTTGAGGCCGGGTGCGTGCGCATCGCAGACGATCAGCGAGATGTCCTTGGCGCCCTCGCCGCTGTTGCCCGTCTTGGCCACCACGATGACGAGGTCGGACAGATAACCGTTGGTGATGAAGATCTTGGAACCATTGATGACGTAATGGTCGCCGTCGGACACCGCCGTGGTACGCACCGACTGCAGGTCCGAACCCGTGCCGGGCTCGGTCATGGCGATGGCGCCGACGATGTCGCCGCGGCACATGCCCGGCAGCCACTGCTTCTTCTGTTCGGGCGTCCCGAAATTCATGATGTAGTTCGAGACGATGTCGGTATGCACCGCCGCGCCGAAGCCGGAGTCGCCGGCATAGGCCTGCTCTTCCAGGAACACCACGTTGAACAGCCGGTCCTCGGCGCCGGCGCCGCCGTACTCCTCCGGCAGGTGCATGCACAGCATTCCCAGTTCGCCGGCGCGGTTCCACAGCTTGCGATCCACATGCTGCTGCGCCTCCCAGGCCTCGCGGTACGGGATCACTTCCTCCTGGAAGAAACGGCGTGCGTTCTTGCGGAATTCCTCGTGCTCGGCGCTGAACAGGGTGCGGGGGATCATGCGGGCTCCGGGCTATTTACATACAGTACGTACTGTATGTAATATGAAGCCCATGGCCCTGTCAAGCACCCTTCGGACCGCCGCCCGCAAGCGCCGCACCCAGGCCGAGCGGAGCGACGCCATGCGCAAGCGTCTGATCCGGGCGACGCTGGAGTGCATCGCGCGCGACGGCTACGCCGGCACCACGGTCAGCGCCATCGTCAAGCGTGCCGGCGTGTCGCGCGGCGCGCATGTGCATCACTATCCGTCCAAGAATGCGCTGATCGTGGACGCAGCCGAGTATCTGCTGCGCCGCGCCTACCGCATCCTTGGCGATGTGCTGCTGGGCATCGCCGACGAGGACGATCGCCTGCGCGCGCTGATGCAGACCGTGTGGCAGGAGATCTACGACACGCGCATGTTCCGCGCCTTCTTCGAGCTGTTGATGGCCAGCCAGCACGACGCCGAGCTGGCGGCCGCGCTGCGCGCGATCATGGCGCGCTTCCAGCAGACCGCGGATACGGCGATCTTCCACTACTTCGAACCACGCGGCGCCGGCAGCGAGGACCTGCGCGACCTGTTCATGATGACCACGGTGCTGTTCGGCGGCATGTCGGTCGGCGCGCAGCTGGCGCAGAACGGCAGCGACGCGCGCCGCTACCTGGCGATCTGGACCCGGCTGATGGCGGGCCAGATGCGCGCGCGCAAGGGCGTACGCACCCCGCCGCCGCGCCCGCCCGACTGGAACCGCGCGTCCGAGTAGGCGGCGGCCGGCGCCCTACTTGGTCGCCTTCTTCTGGATGTTGCTGGGCTCGAAGTCGGCATCGCTCAGCGTGATCGAGAAGTCGTTGGGCTTGTCCTCGTTGGCCATGGCGGTGACGAAGTAGCGCCCGGAATTGAAGTGGTAGATCACCTCGGGCACACCGCCGACCGACTGCACGTTGTAGGCGAAGATGGTGTGCCCCTCCTGCAGCTGCATCAGCTCGCCGCGCGCGTCGTAGTTGTCGATCGCGGGCGGGTACCAGCTGTCCTCGTCCACGTAGAACACGCGTCTGTGGAAGGTGTGGTTGGTGCCTTCCTTGACATTGGCCTCCACCACCCACACGCGGTGCTTCTCGTAGCGCGGCAGGTCCTGGTTGAGGTGGCGTGGGGCGGCAAGGTCCGCAAACTTGACCTTGTTGCTGCCGATGCGGTTGGAGTTGTAGGGCACGATCATCTCGCGCTTGCCCACCAGTTTCCAGGTAAAGCGCTCGAGGATGCCGTTGAACATGTCCACCTGGTCGTAGAACTGGTGGCCGTCGGTGCCCTCGTAGGGGTTGTCGCAGCACACGGTCGGCGCGCGCCGCAGGCGCTTGAGGGCAGGCGCGTACAGCCAGGCCTGGCGGCCCTCGTTACCGGCGCCGGCACGCTCGTGTGCCAGGATCAGCGTGCCGGCCATGCGCGGCGGCGACACGGTCTGCGAGAAGTACTTGATGAACAGGCCGCTGTCCTTCATCAGCGGCACCGGATTCTTGTCCGGCGGCAGCGCGTAGTAGAACTTGGCCTCCTCGATGATCTTGGTCAGCTGGAACTGCCCGTCGCGCTGCACGATCATCTGGTTGTTGTAGCGGCGCACGTCCGAGCCGCGGTAGCGCACGCGGTGGTTCCAGATCACCTCCGCGCCGGACTGCGGGATCGGGTAGGTGAAGCCGATCTTGCAGTTGTGCGGGTTGTCCGTGCCGATCAGCTCGCAGTTCGTGGCGTTCCACTTGGTCCACTCATAGATGAAGTCCGGGAAGGACACCGGCCGGTGGCTCGGGTAAACGTGCATCTTGTAAGTGTCGTAGCTGCGCAGCATCTTCTTGTGCCCTTCCGTGAGCAGGGCCTCGTACTGCGCCATGTTGGCCTTGGTGATGGTGAACAGCGGCTTCTCCGCGTCGATCACGGGATCGGACGGGTAATCGCCGGACAGTGGCCCGCGCTGCGCCGCCGGTTTCCATTCCGGGATGCTGCCGTCGGCGTTGCCGGCCTTCTCGGCCCCGACCGGCGTCAGCGTCGTGCCCAGCTTGGCCGCCTCTTCCGGCGACACCTTGGCCAGTGCGGGTACCGTAGCCAGAACGGCCAGCAGTGCAACCGCCCTCGATGTGATTCGACTCATGTTGATTGTCTCCACTGGATTCGCGCTTCCACAGGAATGACAGGAAACCGCCCCGTCGGTATCAGAACTGGTATTTCACGAAGAAGCGGGCGCTGTCACGGTCGCGCAGCAGGTTGGCCTTGCCGCCGCCGGCGATCAGCTGGTAGCCGACGTTGAACGACAGATTCGACTTGTAGCGAACCTCCAGCGCGGTATCGAGGATCTTGCGACCCTCGATGAAGTTCGAGACCAGGCCGGGCGAGGTGCCATAGGCGTCGTGCTTGAAGATGACGAACGGCTGCAGGCTGATGCCGGGCATCACCGACTCGTAGCGGATCGCGGCGATGAGCGCATAGCCCGCCGACAGCTCGTCCGGGAACAGGTCGAGGTCTTCCTGGTGCGGGTTGAAGCGCAGGCCGTCCGGGCCGTAGGAGCAGGCAGGGTTGGTCGAGCAGGCCTGGCGCGAGCGGTCGGCGCCGGAACCGTCCGCGCCGGCGCTGGCGTGCAGGAAGGTGCCGGGCGCTTCGAGCTGCAGCCGGTCCAGCGGCGGGAGGTCCGGCACCCAGGTGGCGCCGGTTTCGAACAGCGCGATGATCTGGTCGGCGCGGATCAGCTTCGAGACCGGGTGCGTCGCACTCATGACATAGGTGCCGCCGAGGTTGAACTGGTAGGTGTCGAAGTACTCCCAGCCGCGGATGTAGGACGAACCCGGGTTGAGCCCGACGGTGCCGCCGCGCCAGGGAATGATGAAGCTGGGGAAGAAACGCCCCGAACCGGCCATGTGGCCCACGATGAGATCGTAAGTATCGGTGAACGCGCCGGGCGTGCCGCTGGCATCCACCACATAGTCGCTCGGCCCGTACAGACCGGTACTGCCATCGGGATATACGCCAACGCCGGGCGTGGAGCCGACGCAGCCGGTCTCCGGCAGGTGGCAGTTGCTGGCCGCCGGTCCGAAGCCGGCCAGCGCCAGGTCCTCGCTGTCCACCTGCAGCGGCGCATCGGGCCGGTAGGCCAGCTCGCCCTGCAGCGCGATGTCGCCGAAGGTGGTGTTGAAGCTGACGCCGAGCATCTGGATGTCCTCGGGATACTCGAGCAGCACCCCGATCTTGTCGAAGTTGACCGCGTCCGAGGTGGCGCCGAGCGGGTCGTTGGGCGAGGTCAGCGAGTGGAACAGCGGTGTATCCGGACAGGCCAGCAGGAATTCGACGGTGTTGGTGGTGTGCTTGGCGCAGCCCTCGGGCACCGAGATGACGCTCAAGAAAGGCGCACGCGAATGGTAATTCATGAAATAGAAACCCAGCTCGGTGCCGTTGTTGAGCCAGTCCGCGTAATAGCGGAGCGACAGGCCGTACTGGCCCGCGCTGTCCGGCTCGCGGTCCGGCAGGCGCTCGGCGGCACCCGAGGTGTTGGTCAGACCGGACAGCGGGTTGTCGAGCAGGCGCGCCACGCGATCGGGATCCTCGGCGACCGAGCCGAAGCCGAGGTTGATGCTGCGCACGGCGTTGTTGGTACCGATGTCGATCGGCGAGTAGAACGAGCCCGGCGCCGGCGCCTCCAGCGGTTCCCATTCCAGCTGGTAGAAGCCCGACAGCTGGATCGAGTCGGTCAGGCTGGTGGACAGCGACAGCATGTTGACCGGCACGAACACCTCCTCCAGCGCCATGCCGACGCGGAAGAAGTTGTTGGCGTTGATCGGATTGGCCTGGCTCAGCGAGTCGAAGATCAGCGCGGTGGACTCGCCCCAGTTCACGATCTGGCGGCCGAGCTTGAAGTTGAGCGTGCGCTCGCCGAGCGGTAGCGGCAGCTCGCCATAGACATTGAGGTCCAGCAGCTGCAGGTCGCTGCCGATCTGGCGCAGGATCTCCTTGTCCTTGCGCTTGTTGCGCACCACGCCGCCCTTGCCATAGACGATGCCGCAGGCCTCGCCGGTGGGATTGCGCTCGGCCGGGCAGGCGGTGGAGTCGGTGCGCGCGGTGAACAGCGGGTTGAGCGAGACCGGCGGCAGCGGGACGCCCGGCGGCAGCGGGCCCAGCTCGTCGCCGTTGGTGGAGATCTCGCCGACCTGCAGCCTGTTCTCGCGCGTGACGCGGTTGGGGTGGAATTCGCGGAAGTTCTCGTTGATGAAGTCGTAGAAGTACAGCCCGCGCACGAAGAAGCCGAAGTTGCCGTAGTTGAGCGTGAGATCCTGGGTCAGCTTGAACGGCGCCTGGGTCAGGTCGTGCTGGTCGTAGTTCCAGTTGCCGTCGTCGGCATTGGTGGTGAACTGCCCCGGGAAGCTCACCAGTCGCTCCGCCACGAAGGTCTGGTCGCGGAACAGGCCCTGGCAGGACTGGTACAGGATGCCGCCGTCCGGCGCGCGCCCGCAGACATCGGGGTTGAGATTGGCCTTGCCGACCAGATCGTCAGAGCGTGCCTCCATGCGCCAGGCGGCGCCCAGCGTCATGCTGGTGTTGAGCACGCCGGTCACCTCCGTATCACCCCAGTTGAAGGCGAAGTTGTAGGCATGGCCGGCCGCCGAACACGCAAAGGCGGCGAACCCCAGCGCACGCGCCAGCGTGCACGGCAGACTGCTGTTCGCTTTCATGGCCCCCCCAGTCGCACCCGGCGAACCCGCGTCGCCCGTGTCCCCCGAGCGGCCGCCAAGCCAAACATGACATTTGTCGTATTGTTGGGTTCAATGTGACATTTGTCAATACATAACAAACCGCGTGGAATCAGCCGGTTACGCCGGCCGCCAGGAAGTCCGTCACCGCCTGCACGAAGGCGTCGTTGCGGTCGCCCGCCACCATGTGTCCGGCGCCGCCGACCTCGGTGACGCGCGCATGCGGGAAACGGTCCTGGAATTCGCGCGCGCTCGCATCGTCCACCACGTCGCTGAGCATGCCGCGCACCAGCAGCACCGGCTGCGTGAGCGGTTCGGCGGCGCGGTAGAACAGTGCGGGATCCAGCGAAGCGCGGCGCGCCTGCTCGAACAGGCCCATCAGCGCCGGGTCCCAGTGCCAGTACCAGCGGCCACCCGCGCCGCGGCGCAGGTTCTTGCGCAGGCCCTGTGGGTCGGTGCGCTGCGCGCGCTGCGGCTGGTAGGCCGCCACCGCGGCGGCGGCCTCATCCAGGCTGGCGAAGCCCCCGGCATGGGCCGACATGAACCGCAGGATGCGGTCCACGCCCTCGGGATTGATGCGCGGCGCGATGTCCACCAGCACCAGCGCCGCGGAGATCTCGCCGGCCTCGGTGGCGTTGGCCAGCAGCGCGGCGAGCCCGCCGAGCGAGGCGCCGACGATGATGGGCCTCTCGCGTTCGGCCTGCGCCAGGTCGAAAACATCGGCCGCGAACTCCGGCAGCTGGTAGTTTTCCGACCAGGCGCTGTCGCCGTGGCCGCGCAGGTCATAGCTGATAGCGCGGAAGCCCGCGGCGCCCAGCACTTCGCCGGCGCGACCCCAGGCGTGGCGCGTCTGCCCGCCGCCGTGGAAGAACAGCACCGGCCGGCCCTCCTCCGGGCCATACGCCGTGCCGGCCAGGGCCAGGCCCTGGCGGTTGCGCCGGACCAGCTTCACCGGCGGCCCGCCGCCGCTTCCAGCACGTGCCGCGCGAGGATGTTGCGCTGGATCTCGTTGCTGCCGGCGTAGATCGAGGTCTTGCGGTAGTTGAAATACAGCGGCGCCAGCGGCGCGGCGTAGTCCGGGCCGGGATACGGCGCGGCCGCGCGCCCGCGCAGCGCCGCCCAGGTGTCCTGCACGAACGGCAGCGCGTCGGCGCCGAGCGCGTCCACGCCCAACTCGCTGATCGCCTGTTGCAGCTCGGTGCCGACCAGCTTGAACAGGCTCGACATCGGGCCGATGGCGGTGCCGCTCTCCACCGCGGAGAAAAAGCGCATCTCGGTCGCCTCCAGCGCGTCGATGCGGATCGCCAGCTCGGCATAGCGGCGCCGGAATTCCGGATCGTCCAGCAGGCGCCCGCCGCCCTCGGCGCGCTGCCGCTCGAGTACGCGCCGGATCTTGCCGAGGAAGCCCTTCAACAGCGGTGCATAGGCGACGCCGCGCTCGAACTGCAGCAGGTACTTGGCATAGGTCCAGCCCTGGCCTTCCTCGCCGATGCGGTTTGCCACCGGCACGCGCACGTTCTCGAAGAAGACCTGGTTGATCTCCTGCTCGCCCTCGATCGGGCCGTCCAGCGTCGGCAGCGGGCGCACGCGGATGCCGGGCGTGCGCATGTCCACCAGCAGGAAGGAGATGCCGTTCTGCGGCTTGGCCTCGCGCGCGGTGCGCACCAGGCAGAACATCCAGTCGGCCCATTGCGCGTGCGTGGTCCAGATCTTGGAGCCGTTGAGCACGTAGTGGTCACCGTCGCGCACCGCGCTCATCTGCAGGCTGGCGAGGTCGGAGCCCGCACCGGGCTCGGAATAACCCTGGCACCAGAATTCGTCCGAGCGCAGGATCGGCGGCAGGAAGCGCTGCTTCTGCGCCTCGCTGCCGAAGGCCATGATCACGTAGGCCACCATCGCCAGGCCCATCGGCGACACCAGCGGGCAGCCGGCGGCGGCGGTCTCGACCTGGAAGATGTAGCGCTGGGTCGGCGTCCAGCCGGGCCCGCCGTATTCCTTCGGCCAGCCGGGCGCGGCCCAGCCTCGCTCGTAGAGCTTCTTCTGCCATTTGATCTGGCCGGCCTTGTCGAGATAGCCGTTCTTGGACTGGGCCATCAGTGCCTTGAGCTCCGGGTCGAAGGCCTCCTTGATCCAGGCCCGCACTTCGTCGCGGAACTTGAGCTCGTCCTCGGTGAATTGCAGGTTCATCTCGGCGTCCTCAGGCGGCAGCCAGCGACAGGTCGGCGTAGCGGCGCAGGTGATGCTCCGCCGTGCCGAACTGGCTGCCGATGGCGGTCAGGCGCTTGAAGTAATGCCCCAGCGCCAGCTCCTCGGTGATGCCCATGCCGCCGTGAATCTGGATCGCGGCCTGGCCGATGAAGCGCCCGGCGCTGCCGATCTGTACCTTGGCCGCGCTGGCTGCCAGCGCGCGCTCTGCCGGCGGCGAGTCCAGCTTCAGCGTCGCGACCAGCGTCAGCGCAATGGACTGCTCGAGCGCGACGAACATGTCGGCCATGCGGTGCTGCAGCACCTGGAAACTCGCGATCGGCACGCCGAACTGTTTGCGCTGGCAGGCATAGGCCACCGTGTCTGCCAGCAGGCGGCGCATGCAGCCTACGGCTTCGGCGCAGAGTGCGCAGACGGCCTCGTCGGCCACGCGCTCGAGCAGCGGCAGCGCCGCGCCCTCCGTGCCGATGACGCGGCCCGCCGGCACGCGCACCTCGTCGAAAAACACCTCCGCGGCACGGCCGCCGTCGATGGTCGGATAGTCCTGGGTGCGGATGCCGTTGCTGTCTTTGTCCACCAGCAGCAGCGTGATGCCCTCGGCGTCGCGCGGCGCGCCGCCGCTGCGCGCGACCACCACCAGCTGCGTGGCCCAGGGCGCGCCGATCACCACCGACTTGCGCCCGTTCAGCACATAGCCGTCAGCCTGGCGCTTGGCCGTGGTGGCGACCTCCGTCAGCGCGTAGCGCACGCCCGGCTCGGCCTGGGCGAAGGCGAGCACCGCTTCGCCGGCCATGATGCGCGGCACGAATTCCTGCGCCAGCGCACCGCCGGCCTGTTTCAGCAGCCCGCCGCCGATCACCAGCGTGCCGAGATAGGGCTCGAGCGCCAGCACCTTGCCGAGCTCCTCCATCACGATCGCGTGCTCGATCGCGCCGCCGCCGAGACCGCCGAGAGACTCGGGGAAGGCGGCGCCGAAGATCGAAAGCTCCTGCGCCAGCGCGCGCCAGACCTCGGGCCGCCAGCCGCTGGCGCTGCGGACGGCCGCACAGCGTGCCTCGAAGTCGTAGTGACGCGCGAGATAGCCGGCGAGCGTGTCGCGCAGCATGTTCTGTTCTTCGCTGTACTCGAAGTCCATGGCGCTCGCAGCCTGCAGGAAACCGGAAACGGAAGATTACAACGTCTTGAGATACTCGATCAGCGCGCGGCGCTCGGCGTCGGTGAGCACGCGGGTGAATGCGTGCCCCTGGTTGCCCTGGCTGTACAGGTGGGTGTTGTAGATCTTGCGGTTCTCGATGTCCTGCTGCGTCATGGTCATGCCTTCCGGCCGCGGCAGGTTCCAGGTGATGCCGACCTGCGTGTACAGCAGGCCCAGCAGCTGCTGCACCGGCGAAGGCCTGTTCTCGTCGGTCGGGTCGCAGGCCAGAAGCGGCTGCGTGCCGGGCGCACCGCAGCTGAGCGTTTCGTATTTCCAGCCCAGTTTGTCCGGGTCGTAGGCGCGCTCGAAATGCGTGTCGAAGCCCATCACCACTTTGCCCACCTGATCGGCGCGCGCCGGCGCGGACACGCGCCGCCAGATGCGCGGGCGCTCGCGATCGGGATCGAGCACGCCCCAGATGTTGGGCACCGAGCCGTTGTGGAAGTAGGGTGCGGCCGCCCAGATGCCCCACAGCGGTGGCGCGAGCAGAACCGGCGTGTTGTTCGGCGTGCGGCTGGCCTCGCCGAGGCCGCAGTAGCCGGCGATGGGCTGGTTCATGATCGAGGGGCTGACGCTGCCGTCGCGGTTGCGCAGGCTTTGCATCGCGCTGGCATACACCGGGTCGGTGCCGACGATGGACATCGGCAGCACATAGGCTGCCACGCCCATCAGCTCCGGCGTGTCGAGATAGGCCGGGTCGTGCGCATAGCGCGGCGAGTACACGCCGTGGCAGCTGGCGCAGGAACCGTTGCCCTGGTCAGGGCGCGGCACCGGGTTTTCCAGCTGCGGCGCCCACAGGTCCTTGGCGTGGAACAGGATCGCGCCCTGCTCGGCTAGCGGCCGGTTGATGCATTGCGGCGCATCACCCGGGCCCGGCGTGCCGTCGGCCTTGCTGCAGTAGCCGGCGGGCCAGGTCGGCGAGGCCAGCGTCTCGGCCCAGGTCTGGAACGGGCCGGCGTGCTGGTCCACCCAGGCCATGGGGTCGCCGCCGGAGAAGCCGGCGATGAGGTCGTAGTAGGCGGCGAGGTCGATGCGCGAGGAATCGGTGGGCAGGATCGCGCCGTGGAACTTCTGCGGCCGATAGGCGAGGTTCCACCACGGCGGGCTCTTGATGTTGCCGATCGCCTGGCTGAACAGGATCTTGTCGTTCATCAGGAGCTCGGGATCGCCGCCGCTGAACAGCACGAAGGCGAGCTGGAAGAAATCGATCGCGCCGGTGCCGCGGTTGGTGGAAATGGTGATGGCGTTGGTTGGCGTGGTGTTGGCCAGCCCTTCCGCGCGGCCGAAGTCGTAACCGGCGACGGTGAAATCGCCGATGCTGCCGGCGCCGGCGATTTGCGGACCCTTGCCGGGCCAGTCGAGATCGCTGTCGATCTGGCCGCTGTGGCAGAACACGCAGACCTTCTGCCCGATCTCGCCGCGCCAGCGGCCATTGGGCTCGCGCAGCTGGGTGAAGACCGCCGGCAGCTGGCCGCAGCCGCCGGTACTCGCTGGCAACGGACCGTCACCGTCGCAGTCCTTTTCCACGTTGGGATCTTCTCCCGGCAGCGGATAGGGATTGCGTCCCGGGCTGGCCGGCGAGCCGTAACGCTCCGCCACCAGCTGGTCGAAATTGTCCGGTCGCGCGGACAGGCCCCAGTCGCGCCACAGATTGTTGTATTTGTCCGCCTCGAGGCCGTCGGCGTTCGGGTTGCCGCCGGCGAAACTGGTCGGGCTGCCGATCTCGCCATGACCCAGCGCGACGAAGGCGCCGAGCGCCGCCTGCTCGCGCAGCTGGCCACAGGTCTGCGGACGGGGCACGAGGTTGTCGCAGGCCATCCACCAGGCGTTGAAGGCAACCGCCTTGCCCTCGTTGACGCCGGGCACGATCAGCGTGCGCGGATCGCGCGGCAGTGGCGTATCGTCGTCCTTGTCGGCGCAGAAATTGGCCCAGACGTTGCCGCCGCGCGGCCCGCCCAGCAACGGCGGCAGCTCGGGATCACCGCCGCCGCCGGCGCCACCCAGCAGGGCCGCGCAGCCGGCCGGATTATCCCAGCAGGCCAGCAGGATTCGCATGCTGGCGTAGGGCACGCTGCCCACCGGCCATAGCGCGCCGGCCGAGTGCGGCTCTGCATCGGTATTCGAGGCCTTGGTCAGGATGCGACTGGATTCGACACCACCGCCCAGCGCCTCCCAAGACTGCTTCAGGCGGTTGTACTGTTCGACCGCCGAGGCCGACTCCGGCGCCAGCACGAAGCGCCGGCCCGGCTGGCCTTCGGCATTGGCGACACCGCCCGGCAGGTGGCAGGTGCGGCACACGCCGAGCCCTGGCGCGACGCGCGCGTCGAAGAAGGCCTGGCTGTCGGCGAAGGAACCGCCGCCACCACCGCCCGAGTTATTGTTATTGCCGCCGGTGGCGGTGCCGCCGCTGTAATCACCGCCGCCGCAGGCGGCCAGCGCCAGCACGGCGCTCGCAAGCAGTGCCGCGGCCCTCGCGGCCCACCACCGATCGCGCGCCATTCCCGCGAATTCGTCGATCACGCTGAGCCGCACGCGTTTCTCCCCACCCGGCCCCGATGATATTATTGACAAATGTCACCTTATGCCATGAAATGACATTTGTCAACTCTAACCAACCGGACTATCGTTCGCCCATGAACAGCGTACTCGACCCCGCCGCCATCGCGCGCGAACCCGTGCAGCAGCGTGCCAAGGCGCGCTTCGAGCGCATCCTGCAGGAGGCGGAGGCCCTGCTCGCCGAGGCCGGCCTGTCCGGTTTTTCCATCCCGGTGCTGGCCGAGCGCCTGGGCTATACGCGCGGCAGCGTGTACGCCTATTTCCCCACGCCCTATGCCATCTTCAACGCGCTGGTGCAGCGGCAGCTGGTGGACCTGGAGGCGATCTTCTTCGAGCGCGCGGAGGAACTCGGCCGCATGGGCTGGCGCGAGGCCATCCGCGCCATCATCGAGCATGCGGTGACATTCCACAACGAGCGCCCGGTCGCACGGCTGCTGATCCTCGGTGGCGCGGTCACCGACGACAGCTACCGCGCCCAGGAACTCACCATCGAGCGCATGGGCAGCCTGGGCCGGGCGCTGATGAAGCGCAATGGCATCCTCCTGCCCACCAACCCCGACATCGCCGCCCTGTCCGTGGACATCGCCGTGGCCTGCCTGCGGCGTTCCTTCTTCAACCACGGCCGGATCACGCCCGCCTACCGCGACGCCGCCGTGCAGGCCATGATCGACTTCCTGGCGCCCTATGTCGCCCGCCAGGGCGACAAGGCCGCTCGCAAGCGCATGCGCTGAGTCTCTGCGCCGCGGTTGCCGGCGCAGTGCCCGCCATGAATAATCGGGCTCTCACCCCGAGGAGCCGACCGACATGAGCATGGCGCTGGCCGACAAGACCCCGCTGGGCTGCCTCTACCACTGGGAGAAAACCACGCCCGACGCGATCCATTTCACGCAGCCGGTGGGCGGCGGACAGGTGGTGGATTACACCTGGGCGCAGATCATGGACCAGGTGCGGCGCATGGCCGCGCACCTGAAATCGCTCGACTTCCCGCCCAGGAGCCAGATCGCGCTGCTCGGCAAGAACTCGGCGCACTGGATCATGGCCGACTGGGCGATCTGGATGGCCGGCCACGTGACCGTACCGATCTACCCGACGCTCAACGCCGAGACCGTGCGCTACATCCTCGAGCACAGCGAGTCGAAGCTGCTGTTCGTCGGCAAGCTCGATGACTGGCCGATGATGAAGCCCGGCGTGCCCAGCGGGTTGCCGGTGATCCGCCTGCCGCTGTCGCCGCAGACGGAAGGCGGCAGCTGGGACGACCTCGTCGCGCACACGGCGCCACTGCAGGGCGAACCAGACCGCGATATGAACGAGCTGGCGACGATCGTCTATACCTCCGGCAGCACCGGCCAGCCCAAGGGCGTGATGCAGGCCTTCAAGTCGTTCAACGTCTGCGGCACGCTGATGAGCGACATCATGCCGGTGGGACCCGACGACCGCATGATCTCCTACCTGCCGCTGGCGCACGTCGCCGAGCGTATCGTGGTCGAGAACATGTCCACCTACTACGGCTTCCGCGTGTTCTTCGCCGAGTCGCTCGACACTTTCCTCACCGATCTGCGGCGCGCGCGCCCGACCATCTTCTTCTCCGTGCCGCGGCTGTGGACCAAGTTCCACCTCGCGGTCTGCGACAAGCTGCCGCTGAAGAAGCAGAAGCTGCTGTTCCTGATCCCCGGTCTCGGGCGCAAGGTCAAGCGCAAGATCCTCGAGCAGCTGGGGCTGGAGAACGTGCGCGTGGCGCTGACCGGCGCCGCGCCGCTGCCGCCGCCGATCATCGCCTGGTACCGCTCCCTGGGGCTGGAGCTGCTGGAGGCCTACGGTATGAGCGAGAACATGGCCTATTCGCACTTCACCCTGCCGGGCAAGGCGCGCATCGGCTACGTCGGCCACGCCAACCGCGGCGTCGAGTGCAAGATCGATCCGGACACGCACGAGGTGCTGGTCAAGAGCCCGGGCCAGATGATGGGCTACTACAAGATGCCGGAGCAGACCGCCGCCTCCTACACCGCCGACGGCTTCTTCAAGACCGGCGACATGGGCGAGATGGACAGCGAGGGCCGGCTGCGCATCACCGGGCGCGTCAAGGAACTGTTCAAGACCAGCAAGGGCAAGTACGTCGCGCCGGTGCCGATCGAGAACAAGCTCGGCGCGCACCCGAAGATCGAAGCGGTGTGCGTGAGCGGTGCCAACCAGCCGGCGACCTTCGCGCTGGTGCTGCTGTCGGAAGACACGCGCAAGGCGCTGGCCGCGAACACGCTCGACCGCAAGACGATCGAGGACGACCTGGCCGCGCTCCTCGATCAGGTGAACGCGACCGTGGACCCGCACGAAGCGCTCGAGTTCATCGTCGTCGTCAACACGCCCTGGACCATCGACAATGGCATGCTCACGCCGACCATGAAGATCAAGCGCAACGTGATCGAGAAGCGCTACGAGGCGCTGATCGACCGCTGGTTCGCCTCGCGCCAGAAGGTGATCTGGGAGTAGCGGCCCGCCGCGGCCGTCACAGCATTTTCAGGTACGCCAGCAGGGCCCCGCGCTGGGGATGGGGCCGGAGAGTTATGCGGGGCTGGCGCAGGTGGCGCAACGTGTCGGCTACAGCGATCCGGCCATCTTCACCCGCGCGTTCCGCAACTGGACTGGCGTGTTGCCCGCAGCCAGTCGCGCGCCCAGGCGGGGCGGTTGGTGATCACAGCCTCGGCGCCCGCCGCGCAGGCGGCGCGCAGATGCGCCTCGGTGTTGCAGGTGTAGCTCATCAGTGCGCGCCCGCCGGCACGCAGCTGCGCACCCGCAGCCGGCGTCAGCCAGCGGATGTCCACGTCGATGGCGTGCAGCCAGGGCAGCTCCGCCGCGGCGCGCAGGGCCGCTTCCGGCCCGAGAGCATTGAGCACATAGCGCAGCCGCGGCGCCTGGGCGTGGGCGGCGCGTAAGAGGCCGGCATCGAAGCAGAGGATCCACACCGCTTCCGCCGCGCCGGCCTCGCGCACCGCCTGCAGCGTGCGCGTCACCAGATCGGCATTGCGCGCCGCATCGCGCGCGGTCTTGAGTTCCAGGCAGAGCTCCGTGCGCGGCGCGTAGCGAGCCAGGACCTCGGCCAGGGTCGGAATCGGCTCGCCGGCGAAGCGCGCGTCGAACCAGCCGCCGAAGTCGAGCCGCCGCAGCTCGTCCAGCGTCAGCGCCGACAGCCGCCGGCGCGCCTGCCCGAGCTTGCGCAGCGTGTGGTCGTGGAACACCACGGGCACGCCGTCGGCGCTCAGGCGCAGGTCCAGCTCGATGCCGTCGGCGCCCTCGGCCAGCGCCCGCTCGAACGCGACATGGGTGTTCTCCGGGCGGGCGTGCTTGGCGCCGCGGTGCGCGATGACGCGCGGCAGGCCTGTCATGGGCGCGACGGGTGGCATGACTTATATTAGTCAGGCAATGCCGCCGCCCGGCAAGGGAGCCCGTTTGTCCCGTCAGACCAAGATCGTCGCCACGCTCGGCCCCGCCACCGACCGGCCGGGGGTGCTGGATGCCATGATCCGCGCCGGCGTGGACGTGGTGCGCCTCAACTTCTCGCACGGCAGCGCCGCCGATCACGCCGCGCGCGCCGCGGCCGTGCGTGCGGCCGCCCAGACCGCCGGCCGCGATGTCGCCATCCTGGCCGACCTGCAGGGCCCCAAGATCCGCATCGGCGCCTTCGACGAAGGCCCGATCCAGCTGCAGACCGGTGACCGTTTCGCGCTCGATACCGCCCTGGCCGACCACGCCGGCACGCGCGAGCATGTCGGCTGCACCTACGCCGCGCTGCCGCAGGACGTGAAGCCCGGCGACACGCTGCTGCTCAACGACGGGCTGATCAGCCTGCGCGTGACCGCGGTCGCCGGCACGCGGGTGGAGACCGAGGTGCTCATCGGCGGCGAGCTGTCCGACCACAAAGGCATCAACCGCCTC
>DATLYR010000195.1 GCA_035574475.1 Nevskiales bacterium
CCACGAAGTCCCGGTCCGTGTCCCGGTAGATGCCCAGCCCGCCGATATACGGCTGCCCGGACTCCACCTGCGCACCCCCAGCACCCTCCTCTGCCACCGCCTCGGCCGACCCCGCCTCCTCCTGGGCGAAGGCCGTGCCGCTCAGACACAGCACGCCAAGCGTCGCGAAAATCCCTCGCACGCGAATCTTCTGATGCCACATCGGTATCTCTCCCTTGAAATATTTTTGGGAAATTTATCACAAAGCTTCCGCTATTAAAGCATATCCTCACGAAAATAGTTATTGTTTGTTGCAGCGTCCCGGAATCGGCGCAGGATGGCCGCCACCCGCACAATCAAAAGAAAACAGTCTTGAAATCAATATGGTAGCAAAGCGTGCGCGGGGTGTGCCCGCCTCATCCGAAAAGACGACCGCGCATTACGACCTCGCAGTCATCGGCAGCGGACCCGGCGGCGAAGGCGCGGCCATCATGGCGGCCAAAAGCGGTCGTCGCGTGGCCGTGGTCGAAAGTTATCCCGAGGTCGGGGGCGGCTGTACGCACTGGGGTACCATCCCGAGCAAGGCACTGCGCCACAGCGTGCAGCGGCTGACAGAGTTCGCGCACAACCCGTTGTTCCGCGAGCTGGGCCGGGCACGGACCCCGACCTACCCCGAGCTGCTGCATGCGGCGGACAACGTGATCCGCCAGCAGACCGCGCAGCGCCGACGCTACTACGAGCGCAACCACATCCGCCTGGTGCGCGGGCATGCACGCTTCGAGAACCCACAGACGCTCGTCGTGGAGACGCCGGAAGGCAATGAGGAAACCCTCGGCGCCCGCCACTTCGTCATCGCCACCGGCTCGCGTCCCTACCGCCCGCCCGAGGTGGATTTCACCCATCCCTGCGTGCACGACAGCGACAGCATCCTCAAGCTCGACTACAGCCCGCGCACGGTCTGCATCTATGGCGCCGGCGTCATCGGCTGCGAGTACGCCTCGATCTTCGCCCATCTCGGCATCAAGGTGAACCTGGTCAACACCCAGGCCAAGCTGCTGTCCTTTCTGGACGACGAAATCACCGACGCCCTCTCCTACCACCTGCGCGAACAGGGCGTGATCATCCGCCACCAGGAGCAGTACCGGCGCGTCGAAGGTCGCGAGCACGACGTGGTGCTGCACCTGGAATCAGGCAAGCACATCCGCTGCGACCTGCTGCTGTGGGCCAACGGGCGCACCGGGAACACCGACCGGCTGGGACTCGAGCGCCTGCCGTTGGCGGTCAATCCCCGCGGGCAGCTGAGCGTCAACGAGAACTACCAGACCGCGCTGCCGCACGTCTATGCCGTGGGCGACGTGATCGGCCCGCCGGCGCTGGCCAGCGCCGCCTACGACCAGGGCCGCTTCGCGGCCACCCATATCGTGCAGGGCCGCTGCGACCACAGTCTGTCCGAGTTCATCCCGACCGGCATCTACACCATCCCCGAGATCAGTTCGGTCGGTCGCACCGAACGCGAGCTGACCGAAGCCTCGGTACCTTACGAAGTCGGGCATGCGCATTTCCGGCACCTGGCGCGCGCGCAGATGACGGACCAGACGGTCGGCATGCTCAAGCTGCTGTTCCATCCGCAGACGCTGGAGATCCTCGGCATCCACTGCTTCGGGGACCGTGCTTCCGAGATCGTGCACATCGGCCAGGCGATCATGGCCAGCCGCAACGGCGGCAACAGCCTGCAATATTTCCTCAACACGACCTTCAACTACCCGACCATGGCCGAGGCCTACCGGGTCGCCGCGCTCAACGGCTACAACCGCCTCGACTGAGCGTCCCGCCGGCTGATACTCTCGGAGGCCATGAGCAGGAAACAACTGGCGGCAATCCTGGCAGCAGCGCTGGCATGCTACGCGCTGGCGGCACGAACCGATCCCTCCGTGCCCGCGCCGGCCGGGCCTTCCCAGGCCGCGCTGATCGAAATCGACGGCGCCATCGGGCCCGCCACCAGCCTGTACTACGAAAGCGCCGCGGCGCGGGCCGAGGAATCCGGCGCCGCACTGATCGTGCTGCGCATCGACACGCCCGGCGGGCTGGATACCGCAATGCGCGACATCATCAAGCGCATCCTGGCCTCGAAGATTCCCGTGGTGGCCTATGTGGCGCCCTCCGGCGCGCGCGCCGCCAGCGCCGGCACCTATATTCTCTATGCCAGCCATGTGGCGGCGATGGCGCCCGCCACCAACCTGGGCGCCGCGACCCCGGTATCCGTGATCGGGGGGCCGCCCAAGTCGCCGCAGCCGCCCGGAACGCCCCCGGACAAGCCCGGCCAGGCACCGGCGGAAACCCCGTCAGCAGCCCCGGGGCCCGCCGGCGCAGCCGAGGAACGCAAGATGGTCAACGACGCCGTGGCCTATATCCGCAGCCTGGCCGAGAAGCGCGGCCGCAACGCGGAGTGGGCCGAGCGCGCCGTGCGCGAGGCCGCCAGCCTGTCGGCCGAGGAAGCGCTGAAGCAGAAGGTGATCGACCTGGTCGCCCGGGATGTCGAGGATCTGCTGCGCCAGCTCCATGGCCGCCGCCTGCAGCTGGACGACGGCCAGCGGCTGACGCTGGATACCCGCGCCATGACGGTGACGCGCATCGCGCCGGACTGGCGGCAGAAGATTCTGTCGGTGCTGACCAACCCGGCCGTCGCCTACATCCTGCTGCTGATCGGGATCTATGGCCTGCTGCTGGAAGGCTATAACCCCGGGGCGATCCTGCCGGGGGTCATCGGCGGCATCTGCCTGCTGCTGGCGCTGTATGCCTTCCAGGTGCTGCCGATCAATTACGCCGGTCTGGGCTTGATTGCGCTCGGCATCGTCCTTATCGTCGCGGAAACGATGGTGCCGAGCCTGGGCGTACTGGGCATCGGCGGCGTGGTCGCCTTCGTCGTGGGTTCCATCATGCTGCTCGATACGGACGTGCCCGGCTACCAGGTCCCAATCGCGATCATCGCCGCGATCGCGACCGCCGCGGGGCTGGTGCTGCTGTTGACCGTGACGCTGCTGCTGCGCGCACGCAAACGCCGGGTGGTCACGGGCCATGAGGCCATGGTCGGCGAGGCGGCCGAGGCGCTCGAGGACTTCGACGCCGAAGGCTGGGTGCGCGCCCGCAGCGAGACCTGGCGCGCGCGCACCGCCACGCCGGTCCGGCGCGGGCAGAAGCTGCGGGTCACCGCCCTGGACGGCCTGGTGCTGATCGTTGCGCCCGAGAAGGACTAGGCCAGGGTAAAAACCGGAAACGTTTCAAGGAGCTCCCATGCTGAACTTCACTTCGATCCTCGTCATCCTGGTTGCCGTCTTCCTGCTGAACTGCTTCAAGATCCTGCCCGAGTACGTGCGCGGCGTGGTCTTCACCTTCGGCCGCTTCACCGGCGTCAAGGGCCCCGGCATCATCTTCCTGGTGCCGCTGGTGCAGCGCATGGTGCGCGTGGACCTGCGCGTGGTGACGATGGACGTGCCGCCGCAGGACGTGATCTCCCGCGACAACGTATCGGTCAAAGTCAATGCCATCGTGTTCTTCCGCGTGGTTCAACCGGAGAAGGCGATCATCCAGGTCGAGGACTACTACGCCGCCACCAGCCAGCTGGCGCAGACCACGCTGCGCTCGGTGCTCGGCCAGCACGAGCTCGATCAGATGCTGTCCGAGCGCGACAAGCTGAACGCGGCCATCCAGTCCATCCTCGACCGCGCAACCGATGCCTGGGGCATCAAGGTCACCAATGTCGAGATCAAGGCGGTCGATCTGAATGAAAGCATGGTGCGCGCCATCGCCGCCCAGGCCGAGGCCGAGCGCAACCGCCGCTCCAAGATCATCAATGCCGAGGGTGAGGCACAGGCGGCGGAAAAGCTGCGCGAGGCCGCCACCGTACTGGCGCAACAGCCGGTCTCGGTCCAGCTGCGCTATCTGCAGACCCTGCTGGACGTGGCCAACAAGAACACCGCCACGATCGTGGTGCCAGTACCCGTGGACCTGCTCAAGCCCTTTGCGCCGAAAGAGAGCTAGCGCCGCTCAGTCGTCGAACTCGTGCGGCCTGGCCACCAGACCCAGGCACAGGCCGCCGGGGCCGATATTGACGCCCGCGGTAACGCTCATCACCGAGAGCAGCACCTGCACGCCGTGCGCCTCGGCTTCGGCCATCAGTTCGGCATAACCCGGCAACTGCCTGACCTCCTCCGGGTCGCCGCCATAGCTGATGCAGATGGTGGGGGCCAGCAAGCCTTCCCGGATCCGGCGCACGGCATACTGCAACAGCTTCTCGCAGGCCTGCTCGAAGCCGCGCGCCTTGGAGACCGGGCCGGTTTCTTCATGGTAGGCACGGATGATCGGCTTGATGTCCAGCATCGTGCCCAGCGCAGCGCCGATCAGGCCGACGCTCTTCTCGCCTTTCTTCTGGGCGCGGGCGCGAATGTAGTACAGGTCGCGTGGCACCAGATAGGCGTAGACGTCCTCGCTCAGCTTCTCGATACGGGTGCGGATTTCGTTGACGTGCACCCCTTCCTGGATCATACGGATGGTTTCGGCCGCCAGCACGCCCTGGCCGCAGAACAGGGTCTTGCTGTTGATCACGCGCAGCGCGAAGGGGCCCTCGACGCCATGCTGCCGGCGCACCTCCTTGTAGCCGCGCAGGATCGCGAACGAGGCCTTGGTGGCATTCTCGAAGATCGGACTGCGCAGCCGCGTCACCGTTTCGCAGATGGCGTAATCGAACTCGATCACCACCCGGCTCAGGAACAGGTCCTGGATCTGTTCCACACTGAACGGCGCCGACTCGGCGTCGTGGCCCTTCTCGCCGATGTGCGAGCGGTAAAAGGCGATCGTCTCGGTCGGGTCGCGTCGGTCGATGAAGCTCTCGTTCTCGATGCGGATCGTCACCGGCAGGATGATGACGCGGTGCTCGTCGATGAAAGACTTGGGCAGATCGCAGGCCGAATCCACTACCAATCCGATTCTCATGGCGCCCCCTTCGCTTGAAGCCCGGACGGCTTGTTGTGGCCGCGCCCGCCCGCAGGTCGGGTCGGCGCTGCTTTAGACGTTATTACGGCCTTGTGGCGCAGGCAAATCGGCCCGATCGCGTTCCAGCGCCTTGGCCTGCTGCCAGAGTGCTTCCATCGTATGCAGATCCGCCTGTTCCGGAGGCAGCCCGCGCTGTGCCAGAACGTCGCATACATAAGCGAAGCGCCGCTCGAACTTGTCGCAGGCCGCGGCCAGTACCGCCTCCGGGGCCAGCTGCAACCGGCGCGCGAGGTTGACGAGCACGAACAGGATGTCGCCCAGCTCCTCGGCCACCTCCAGGCTCCCCGGCCGGTCGCGGAGCGCAGCCCGCAGCTCGCCCAGTTCCTCGGCCAGTTTGTCGAGCATGTCCTCGGCCGCCGGCCAGTCGAAGCCCACCGCAGCCGCCTGGGCCTGCAAGTCGAGTGCGCGGCGGAAGCTGGATACGGTCATGGCCTAGCCCGCATTTCTCACAGGACGCCGGAGAATACGTGGTTTCGTTGAGGACAGACGAACGAGTTTCATGGCCGTAGCTCCAAACATCGAGCTAGCGCAGCTTGTCGCAGAGGTTGTGCAGTATGCCGGCAGTCGCGCCCCAGATGCGGTGCTCGCCCCATACGATCTCGAGAAAAGGCAGCTCGATCCCTTCGCGCACGAAGCTGCCCGCCCGGTAGTGCGCCGGTTCCAGCACATGCGCCAGGGGCACCCGCAGCAACCCAGTCGTTTCGATGCCGTCGGCTTGCGGGCGCGCGGCCGGGCTGACCAGGCCGACCACGGGGGTGACGCGGAAACCGGTGCCGGTCGGGTAGTCATCCAGCAGGCCCACGACTTCGACGTCCGCGCGCAGCAGTCCGATCTCCTCCTCGGCCTCGCGCAGCGCGGTATCGACGGCATCACGGTCGGACGGATCGCAACTGCCGCCGGGCAGACTGATCTGCCCGGCATGGGTACGCAGGTTTTCCGAGCGTTGCGTCAGCAACACCTCCAGGCTGTCTTCCAGGATTGGCACCAGCACCGCGGCGGGGCGCAGCGACATGCGGCTGAAGTGCGCCGCTGCAGCCGGCGGCAGGTCGAGTCTGAGCAGCTCGCGTGCCGCCGTGCGCGTGGGCCGCAGCCGCTCGATCACGCGGCCGCGCAGGTCGTCAGCGGCGGGGGATGGACCTTCGGGGATGCGCATCGAGGGGCTTCCTGGCGGGGCGGCGGCAACGGCCGGGTCTGGCAAGCCGCCCCTTCCTATATTAGCGTAGCGGCCTTCCGATCCCTCATCCTGCGAAGCACGGCATGGACCCCCGCTACCGGCTCATGGCCGAGAAATTCCATGACTACATCCCGCACGCGCACGACCTGGGCATGCGGGTCGTGGACATCGGCGCCGGCAGCACACGCCTGGCGCTGGACTACCGCGACGTGCTGCTGGGCGATCCGGAACGTGGACTGATTCATACCGGCGTCATCACGAGCATGATCGACAGCGCCTGCGGCTTTGCTGTGATCGCAGCCATGGATAAACCCGTCACTGTCGCCACCCTGGACCTGCGCATGGATTACCTGCGCCCGGCCGTGCGTGACCGTACGCTGTACGTGCACGCCGAGTGTTACCGCAAGACGCGCCACATCGCCTTCGTACGGGCGCAGGCCTGGCAGGAGTCCGAGCAGCGGCTCGTCGCCACCAGCACCAGCGCCTTCATGCTGCAGGCGCGCAGCAGCCGCGCGTCGCACAAAGCCACGTCATGAGCCGGCCCGTGCCTGCCCCGGACGATATCGTCACGCGGATTCCGTATGCCGCCTTTCTGGGCATCAGGATCGCCCGCGATGCCGACGGCCTGCTGTTCCAGCTGCCCTATGCCGAGCGGCTGGTCGGCAACAGGGCTCTACCCGCCCTGCATGGCGGCGTGGTCGCCGGTTTCATGGAAAACGCCGCTCTGCTGCACCTGATGTACCTGGAGCCACGCCAGGTCGGCATCCCCAAGACGATCGATTTCTCGATCGATTACCTGCGCTCGGCCGGGCCGCGTGAGAGCCTGGCGCGCTGCGAGGTGACGCGTCTGGGCCGACGTGTCGCACAGGTACAGATCCGCTGCTGGCAGGAAAACGCCGCGGTCCCGGTGGCGGTCGCCCGGGCGCATTTCCTGCTGGGCGGCCAGGTGCCCGTCGCGTAACGGCACTTACCTTTGCGGCATTGCGGCATCGGAGCCTGCGTTATAGGATGCGGACTCTGCAATTACCACCCTGGAGCCTTTGCATGAGCGTCAATGAAATGATCAAGAAGTTTCCCGCCGCACTGAATGCCGATGCGGCGGCCGACCTGAACGCGACCATCCAGTACAAGATCTCGAATCCGATGTACCTGGAGATCAAGAACGGTCAGTGCACGGTGCATGACGGCATGGCGCCCTCGGCCGACGTGACGCTGACGATGGAAGACGACGATCTCGCCGCGCTGCTCAAGGGTGAGCTCAATGGCATGACCGCGTTCATGACCGGCAAGCTGCAGGTCGATGGCGACCTGATGCTGGCCCAGCGCCTGCCGACCCTGTTCGACCCGAGCAAGCTGTAAGCCGACTGCCGGCGGATACGTCAAAAGTCTGCCTGCTGGCACTCGACGGCCAGCGGCTGCAGGAGGCCGAGGCCCTGGCACACACCCTGCGGTTGCCCTTGTACCGGGCGCAGCCGCAGGGTTTCTCGTTTGCGCTGACGCTGACCGAAACCTGCCTGGAGCTGCGCACGCTCGGAAAAAATCAGCCCGGCCCGGTCCGGGCCGATCTGTGCAGTGCCGACCTGCGCCGCCGCATTCACGGCGGCCGCCGCCAGCCCTTGGCCCGTGCCTGTGGCTTGCATCGCGACCGGCATCTGCGTGTCCTGGACGCGACCGCCGGACTGGGACGCGACGGCCTGGTGCTGGCCGGGCTGGGCTGCACGGTCACGCTGCTGGAACGCTCGCCGCTGGTCGCTGCCCTGCTGCAGGACGGCCTTGTGCGCGCCGGGCATGATCCTCTCATCGGCGGCTGGCTGTGGCAGCGCGTGCGATTCTGCCCGGTCGATGCGCTGGAGTACCTCCGCACGTGCCCGGAGCCGCCGCACGATGTGGTTTACCTGGATCCCATGTATCCGGACGACGACCGCCGCGCGCTGCCCAAGAAAGAGATGCAGACACTGCGGCTGCTGGCCGGTGACGACTCCGATGCCGACCAGCTGCTGGCGGCTGCACTCGCGCATGCACAGCGGCGAGTCGTGGTGAAGCGGCCACCCGGATCGCCCGCGCTGGGGGGCATCGCGCCCGACCACCGACTGGCCGGCAATCGTGCGCGCTATGACGTCTACTTCACCGGCAAAAACCCGGCCTAGAGCGGCTTGAGGTTGCTGCGATAACGCTTGATGTTGTGCACGTAATGCTCGGCCGATGCACGGATGATCTGCAGTTCCGCCGGACCCAGCTGGCGCACCACCCGGGCCGGGGTTCCCAGGATCAGCGAGCCATCCGGATATTCCTTGCCCTCCGGCACCAGGCTGCCGGCGCCGACCAGGCAGTTGCTGCCGATCCTGGCGTTGTTGAGCACCACCGCACCGATGCCGATCAGGGTGTTGTCACCAATGCTGCAGCCATGCAGCATCACCTGATGACCGACGGTCACATAGCGGCCCAGCGTCAGCGGCAACCCCGGGTCGGAGTGGAGCACCGAGCCGTCCTGTACGTTGCTGCCCTCGCCGATCGTGATCTGGGCGTCATCACCGCGCAGCACGGCGTTGAACCAGATGCTGCTCTTGTTTTCCAGCGCTACCGAGCCGATGATCGTGGCGTTGTCGGCGATGAAGTATTCCTCACCGCGAATTTCCAGCTGGCGCCCTTCGATCGTGTAGATCATGCGTACACTCCGGATGTGATGGATGAAATCTGAACCTGCGGTATGCCACAGCTTAACAGCCGCCGGCTGTGCGGTGCTTGCCGCGTTGCTGCTGGCGCTGACCGCGTGCGGCGCCGACCCGCCCGGCCTGCCGCGCTTGGCCAGCGACGCCACGGTGCTTGCCTTCGGTGACAGTCTCACCTACGGCACCGGCGCGAAGGAGGATGAGAGCTATCCGGAGGTCCTGAGTCAGATCATCGGCCGCGAGGTGATCAACGCCGGCGTGCCCGGCGAAACCACTGCCGGTGGGCTGGCGCGCCTGCCGCGCGTGCTGGAGGAAATCCGGCCGGATCTGGTGATTCTTTGCTTGGGTGGGAACGACTTCCTGCGCAAACAGGACCCCGCGCAAACCCGCACCAATCTCGAGCGCATGATCCAGATGGTGCGTGGCGCCGGCGTACCGCTGGTGCTGGTGGCCGTACCTCAGCCGCGGCTGTTCTCGGGGCCGCCCCCGCTGTACCGGGAACTGGCCAAGGCTCATGGGCTGCCGCTGGAGGAAGAGGTTCTCGACGACGTGCTGCGCGACAATGCGCTCAAGTCCGACCCGATTCATCCCAACGCCGCCGGTTATCGCCGGATTGCCCAAGCCCTGGCCGAACTGCTGCGCGAGTCCGGCGCGATCTAACAGGTTGTTGAAAAACGCCACGCGGCCACATGGCCGTACGGCCGAGCCGGCCGCACTGCGGCAGGCGAGGCACAGGCTAGACGCTGCGGTCCTTCATTTTCTCCGCTACCTGCTGGCGCAGGTAAACCGGCGCTACCCGGCTCGCGGGAACGCCCTCGCCACGCAGCGCGGCGGGAGCCGCCAGACGCGCTATCTCGGCGGCGTGCGGATACGGCTCCAGCACCCTGACCGGCTCACCCAGGCCGGTCGCCTGGCCGAGTATCCCGGCATAGCGCTGCCAGCCGGCCCCAGCGGGCAACCAGCCGGCCGGGTCGAGCCGCGGCGCCTGCGCCGGATCCAACAGGCGGTCAGCCGCCAGCGCCCTGCACTGCCTGTCGGCATCCCACCCGTACTCCCCCCAATAGACCTGCCCCATGCGCGCGTCCATCGCCACGGCGACGCGCTCCGCGCCATGCAGACGCTGAGTCCGTGCGGCGAGCGCCATCAGCGTGGAAATGCCGACCACCGGCCGATCCAGCCCGAGCGCCAGCCCCTGCACGGTGCCCAGCGCGATGCGCAGGCCGGTAAAAGAACCGGGACCGTGTGCCAGCGCCAGGGCGTCGAGATCATTGAGGCGCAATCCGGCCTCGGCAAGCAGCGCTTGCGTCATGGGCAGCAGCAGGGCCGCATGCCGGCGCGGGGCGATTTCGAACCGCTCACGGATTTCGTCATCGATGAGAAGCGCCGCCGAGCAGGCCTCGGTTGCGCTGTCGAGGGCCAGTAGTTTCATGCCACCGCCTGCTGACGGAAAAAATCGCAGGCCCGCTGCAGGTCGTGGCTGAGCGGCATCGGCGGCAGGCTGCCGAGGAAGGTTTTGCCGTACGGACGGCTGAGCAGGCGTGGGTCGCAGAGCATCAGCACGCCGCGGTCGGTGGCGTCGCGGATCAGGCGGCCCGCGCCCTGCTTGAGGGCGATCACCGCCTGCGGCAGCTGGTGGCTGCGGAAGGGATCTTCGCCCTGCTCGCGCAGCGCCTCGAGCCGCGCCTGCAGTACGGGCTCGCCGGGTGAACCGAACGGCAGCTTGTCGATGATGACCAACCGCAGCGCCGTGCCGCGCACGTCCACGCCTTCCCAGAAACTGCTGGTGCCGATGAGCACCGCATTGCCGGCGGCACGAAAGCGCGCCAGCAGTTCGCCGCGCCCGGACTCACCCTGTACCAGCAGCGGCAGGCTGCCGAGCTGCGGCCGCAGCAGCGCGGCTGCCTCCTGCAGGGCGCGATGGCTGGTGCAGAGCAGGAAGGCCCCGCCCTCGCTGGCATGGATCAGCGGCAATGCCGCCTGCACGACCGCTTGAGTGTAGTCCGGCGCTGCCGGATCCGGCAGGCCGCGCGGGATATACAGCAGGGCGTTGCGCCGGTAGTCGAATGGACTGTCGAGCACCAGGGTGCGGGGTTCTTCCAGTCCCAGCCGCGCGCTGAAATGTTCGAAACCCTGTTTCACGGCCAGGGTCGCCGAGGTAAAGATCCAGGCCGCCGGGTGCGCCTCCATCAGCTGGCGGAAGCGCCCCGCGATGTCGAGCGGCGTCGCATTGAGCGCAAAGCCCTGGGCAAACTTTTCCACCCAGCGCACCACACCCCGGCTGCCCGCAACCAGCGAGTCCAGGCGTTCAATGCAGGCCTTGCAACGCAGGTAGCAGCTCGCCAGGCCCAGAGTACGCGGCGCCAGCGCCTCCAGCTGCGTTTCCAGGTCGGCCAGCTTCGCGCGCAGGCGCTCAAGCGCTTGCGCGGCCTCGGCACTTTCCAGCGCGGCGGACCAGGCTGCGCGTGTCGGCTGCGGGCCCAGCACCTGATCCAGGTGACGGATGGCCGCCTCGTTCTCGCGCAGGCACAGCTCCAGCTCCGGTGTGTCGCTGCCCGTGACGGCGTATTCGGCGCGGATATCGCGCGCCAGGTCGTCCAGTTGGCGCGCACTCAGGCCGGTGCTGAAGAACAGCGAGGCGATTTCCGGCACCTGGTGGGCTTCGTCCAGGATCACCGCGTCGGCCTGGGGCAGCAGCTCACCGAAGCCGCCCTGCTTGACCGCCAGATCGGCAAAGAACAGGTGATGGTTGACCACGACCACGTCGGCCTCCAGGGCCTGGCGGCGGGCCCTGAGCGGGTGACAGTCCGCCAGGCGCGGACATTCGCTGCCCAGACAGTTGTCGGCCGTGGACGAGACCTGTGGCCAGATGGGCGAGCCGTCGGCGATGTCACCGATCTCCGCCAGATCGCCGCTGTGCGTGCGGACAGACCATTCCCGGATCCGGCGTAGCTGGCTCAGCTGCGCCGGCGGCCGTGCACGCCCCTGCTGCTGGGCCAGGTCGAGCCGGTGCAGGCACAGATAGTTGGCGCGGCCCTTGAGCAGGGCCACGCGGACCGGCAGGTCCAGCGCAGCGCGCGCGACCGGCAGGTCCTTGTCGAACAGCTGCTCCTGCAGGGCCTTGGTACCGGTCGAGATCAACAGCTTGCGCCCGGACAGCAGCGCCGGCACCAGATAGGCCAGGGTCTTGCCCGTACCCGTTCCGGCTTCGACGATCAGACAGTCCAGGTTCTCGATCGCGCTGGCCACGGCCTCGGCCATGGCAGCCTGACCGCTGCGCGGCTGGAAGCCCTCCAGGCGCTTGGCCAAGGGTCCCTCGGGACCGAACAACCGGCGAAAATCCTCAGGCATGGCCGGCTCGCGCTGGGCGGCGTGGTGGCATCAGTCGAACAGATCCCAGAACCAGTTGGATTTCTTTTTCTTGGGTGGCGTTTCTTCTTGCGGCGGTGCCTCGTCCTCACCGAAGATACCGTCCATCAGCCGGTCGATCACGTCGCTGCGCCCGCCGCAGGGCACGTAATCCTCGGGCAGGCTGCCGCGCAGGAAGGGGACCTGGGTAACCTCGTCACAGTCGCCATCATCGTGTTCGTCGTCATTGACGTCGAAGGGGAAGAATTCGACCTCCTCCGGCACCGTGGGCGCGAAGGACTGCGGGTCGCTGTCGCGCACGATGCGCGCCCACAGCGGCAGGGCACCGGCGGCGCCGCTGAGCCGGCCCGGCTGGTTGTCGTCGCGCCCGACCCAGACCACGGCCACCCGGTTGCCACTGAAGCCCGCGAACCAGCTGTCGCGCAGGTCGTTGGTGGTGCCGGTCTTGCCCGCCACGCGCAAATCGCGCGGCAGGTAGCGGTAGGCGCCGGCGCCGGTGCCATGGTGCATCACACGTTCCAGCGCCCAGTTGAGCAGATAAACCGGCCCTTCGGGGAATACGGAGCGACTGCGTAGGGCGTAATGGCCCAGCGACTTGCCCTCCTGGGTGGTGACCTCACGGATCGCGAGCAATGGGGAATAGTAGCCACCGGTGGCCAGCGTGTTATAGAGCTGCGCCACCTCGATCGGCGCCATATCGATGGCGCCCAACGCCACGGCCGGCAGGGGTGGCACCTCGCGTGTGAAGCCCAGGCGGCGAATGGTGTGTGCCACCGCCGGCATACCGACCTGCAGCGCGATCTTGACGGTCGGGATGTTGTAGCTCTGGCTCAAGGCGTAATGCAGGCCCACCCAGCCGTGGTAGTCGTTATCGTAATTCTTGGGCTCCCAGACCGTGCCATTGGGCTGCGGCACCTCCAGCTCGTCGTCATCGATGGCGGTCAGCAGGTTGAACTCGTGCGGGCGTGCCAGGGCGGTGAGATACACGAACGGCTTGGCCAGCGAGCCTATCTGTCGGCGCGCGTCGAGCGCACGATTGAAACCCACGTAACGCGGCTCGCGGCCACCGACCAGGCCGAGCACCTCGCCCCCGCTGGTGCTGGTCACCACTGCCGCCGCCTGCAGCGTGCCCGACTTGAGTCTGCGGGCCTTCTCCAGCTCGGCCAGACCCTCGGCGACATGGGTCTCGATCGCCGCCTGTACGAGCGGGTCCAGCGTAGTGAAGATGCGCAGACCTTCCGTGGTCAGGATCTCGTCGGGATAGCGCAGCTTGAGCTGGCGCCGAACCAGCTCCACGAAGGCCGGGTGCTGGGTGGTGCCAGAGCCGCGGCGCGAGACACCCAGCGGGCGCTTTTTGCCGACCGTGGCCTGCTCGCGCGTGATCAGCTTGTCGGCCGCCAGCTCGTCCAGGATCAGATTGCGGCGTTCGATGGCGCGCTCGGGTCGGCGACGCGGATCATAGTACGAGGGGCCCTTCACCAACGCGATCAGCAGTGCCATCTCGTGCGGCTGCAGCTCGTCCAGCGGCTTGTTGAAGTAGAACAGGCTGCCGAGGCCGAAGCCGTGGATGGCGCGGTTGCCGTCCTGCCCGAGATAAACCTCGTTGATATAGGTTTCCAGAATCTCCTGCTTGCTGAAGTGCGATTCCAGCAGCAGCGCCATGATCGCCTCGTTGAACTTACGGCCCAAGGTCTGGCGGTTGTCGAGGTAGAAATTCTTGACCAGCTGCTGGGTGATGGTGCTGCCGCCCTGCACCACCTGCCCGGCCATCAGGTTGGCGATGACCGCGCGCAGGATGGCGCGCGGATCCACGCCGTTGTGCTTGTAGAAGCGCCGGTCCTCGATCAGCACCACGCCTTTGGACAGCAACGACGGCACCTGGTCCAGGCGCACCAGCACACGGTCCTCCCCCTGCGCCGGATAAATGCTGCCGATGAGCATAGGGTCCAGCCGGAAGCCCTGCAGGGCCTGTCCGCTGGTGGTATCGGTTATGCCGCTAACGCCGTTCTCGTCGAAGCCGATGCGCAGCCGGCGCGACGGCTGGCGCCCGTCCCAGAACAGGAACTCGCGTGTGGTCAGGGTCATCTGGCGCGCGCCGGCGGCGAAGGTGCCGGGGCCGTTGCTGTCCCCCGTAGCCCGGTAACCCAGCCGCTCCAGCTCGCGCCGCAGCCCCTCCGGCTTCAGTGGCATGCCGGGATAGAGTTCCAGTGGCCGTGCATACACCTGAGCCGGCAGCGCCCAGCGCGCGCCCTCGAAACGCGCGCGCACGATGCGGTCGAGATACACCGCATAGGCCGCGAAGGCGATCATCGCGATGCAGACCAGCACCACGAAATAAGGCCACAGGGGATGCCGCACGAGGCGTTGCAGGAAGGGGGAAACCGCCATGATGCGGCTCATGATAGCAAACTGCAGGCCCTTGATTCGCCGGCTTATTCAGGACCGGGCCCGGCACCCGCGCAGACGTCGTGTGACGCTTTGGTTACAATGCGCGCGTCATCGCGTCCGGGTACCGGCCGGACGCGCCGCACATCCAGGGAGCCTGCCGTGTTTTCCAAGCTGATGCCCCGCGAAGGGAAGTTCTTCGACTATTTCAACCAGCATGCCGATCAGATGCTCCAGTGCGCACGGGAGCTGAAGCTGCTGCTGGACGACCTGTCCATGATCGAATTGCGCTCGCGCAAGATCCAGGACTTCGAGCACGCCGCCGACAAGCTGACCCGCGACACCATCGTGCTGCTGCATCACACCTTCATCACGCCCCTCGACCGCAACGAGATCTACCGGCTGGTCAACAGCATGGATGACGTGCTGGACATGATGGAGGACGTCTCCCAGTGCGTGTCGCTGTACGACATCAAGCAGGTACCGGACGACGCGCGCAAGCTGGCCGAGATCTGCGTGGCCTGCAGCGAGCACATCCAGGCCGCCGTGCGCATGCTGTCCAGCCTGAAGGAGCCGGACAAGATCCTGGCCCATTGCGCGGAAATCGACCGATTGGAGTCGGAGGCCGATTTCGTCATGCGCGGAGTGATCGTGCGGCTTTTCCGCGAGGAGCCGGACACCCGCGAGCTCATCAAGATGAAAGCGATCTACGAGCTGCTGGAAACCGTGACCGACCGCTGCGCGGACGTCGCCAACGTGATCGAAGGCATCGTCCTGGAAAACGCCTGAGGAGCCGCAGTTCATGAGCCTGGAACTGCTGATCTTCCTGATCGCGCTGGCGCTGGTCTTCGACTTCCTCAACGGCTTCCATGACGCCGCCAACTCGATCGCCACCATCGTTTCCACCGGCGTGCTGCGGCCACACTGGGCGGTGCTGTGGGCGGCCACGTTCAATTTCATCGCCTATTTCGTGTTCCCGCTCAAGGTGGCCGCCACCATCGGCAAGGGCACCATCGACCCCGCCATCGTTGATCACTACGTGGTCTTCGGCGCCCTGGTCGGCGCGATCAGCTGGAACCTGATCACCTGGTACTACGGCATTCCCTCCAGCTCCTCGCATGCCCTGATCGGTGGGTTGGTCGGCGCCGCGGTGGCCAAGGCCGGCTCCGGTTCGCTGATCAGCAGCGGGCTGATCAAGACCGTCAGCTTCATCGTCGTGTCGCCGACGCTGGGCTTCCTGCTGGGCTCGTTGCTGATGCTGGCCGTTTCCTGGATCTTCTTCCGGACGCGGCCCCAGCGCGTGGACAAGTGGTTCCGCCGGCTGCAGCTGGTCTCGGCCTCGCTTTACAGCCTGGGTCACGGCGGCAATGACGCCCAGAAGACCGCCGGCATCATCTGGATGCTGCTGATCGCCGCCGGGCTGAGCACCAAGAGCGACCCGGTACCGATGTGGGCCGTCTTCATCTGCTACGTGACGATCGCGCTCGGCACCGCGTTCGGCGGCTGGCGCATCGTCAAGACCATGGGCCAGAAGATCACCAAGCTGAAGCCGGTGGGCGGCTTCTGCGCCGAAACCGGCGGGGCTGCCACATTATTTCTGGCAACCGGCCTGGGCATCCCGGTCTCCACAACTCACACGATCACTGGTGCGATCCTCGGCGTCGGTGCCGCCAGGAATGTATCGGCCGTGCGCTGGGGCGTGGCCGGCAATATCGTGATGGCTTGGGTGGTGACGATCCCCTGTGCGGCCTTCATCTCGGCCGTGGCCTGGTGGCTCGGCACGCACCTTTTCTAGCCTGGGCCGCGGTGGGTCGGCATGGGCGCCGAGTGGCCCGGACGGGCTAACGCCGGCTGAGAACCTCCTTCTCCATGTCCTCGAGCGAGATGTGGCGCACGTCCTTGCCGTGCACGAAGTAAATCACGTACTCGGCGATGTTGCGCGCGTGGTCACCGATGCGCTCCAGCGCGCGCACTGACCACATGATATTGAGTACGCGGCTGATGGTGCGCGGATCCTCCATCATGAAGGTGATGCACTGGCGCATGATCGCCTCGTACTCGCGGTCCACCTTGGTATCCTCCTTGGCTACCTCCAGCGCCAGCTCCGGGTCCATGCGCGCGAAGGCATCGAGCGCATTGCGCACCATCTCCAGCACGTGTTTGCCCAGATGCTCGACGGCCGCATAGGTGGCTCTGACCGGCCGCTCCTGGCCAGCCAGGCTGGCGGCCATGCGACCGATGCGCTCGGCTTCGTCTCCGATGCGTTCCAGATCGGTAATGGTCTTCATGATGGCCATCACCAGGCGCAGGTCGCTGGCGGTCGGCTGGCGCCGGGCCAGGATGCGGCTGCACTCCTCGTCGATGAACACCTCGAAGGTATTGACCTGGGTATCGCGCTGCTCGACCTCCTGGCCGAGCGCGCCATCCCCTTCGATCAGCGCCTGCAGGGCGTCGGTGATCTGCTGCTCGACCAGCCCGCCCATCGCCAGCACGCGCTGGCGGACGTCCTCGAGCTCGACGTTGAACTGGCGCGAGATGTGCTGCGAGATGCCTGCTTTGTCCATGATCCGCTCCTGGCGCCGCTCAGCCGTAACGGCCGGTGATGTAATCCTCGGTCTGCTTCTTCGAGGGATTGGTAAAGATCGTATCCGTGTTGTTGTACTCGATCAGGTCGCCCAGATACATGAAGGCGGTGTAGTCGGAGACGCGCGCCGCCTGCTGCATGTTGTGGGTAACGATCACGATCGTGTAACGCGCCTTGAGATCGTAGATCAGCTCCTCGATCTTGAGGGTGGCGATCGGATCGAGGGCCGAGCACGGCTCGTCCAGCAACAGGATTTCGGGCTCGATGGCGATGGCGCGGGCGATCACCAGGCGCTGCTGCTGACCACCGGACAGACCCAGGGCGTTGTCGTGCAGCCGGTCCTTCACCTCCTCCCATAGCGCGGCCGCCTTCAGCGCCCATTCGACTTTCTCGTCGAGCACCGAACGCCGGTTGATGCCGCCCAGGCGCAGGCCATAGGCCACGTTTTCGTAGATGGACTTCGGGAAGGGGTTAGGCTTCTGGAACACCATGCCTACGCGCCGGCGCAGCTGGGCGACGTCCACGTCGTGGTCGTTGATGTTCTTGCCCTCGAGCAAAATGCTGCCCTCGATACGCACGCCGTCGATCAGGTCGTTCATGCGGTTAAAGCAGCGCAGCAACGTGGACTTGCCGCACCCGCTGGGCCCGATGAAGGCGGTCACGCGTTTGGCCGGGATCATCAGGCTGATATCGTGCAACGCGCGCTTCTGCCCGTAATACAGGTTCAGCTGCTGCACATCCATGCCGGTGGCTTCGTCCGCCAGTCTGCGGTCGGCCGGCTTGCGGGCCAGCCCCTGCACGCTGATGGCAGGCGTGCCGGCGACTGGCGTGGGAGACGGCGTTGCTGCGGGCACAGTGTTGTCCATGGCAGGCCTCATCCGGTAATCAGTTCTCGAGTGTCTTGTACTTTTCGCGCAGGTTGTTGCGGATATAGACCGCAGTCAGGTTGAGCACCACGACGACCAGCACCAGCAGAAAGGTGGTGGCATAGACCAGCGGCCGCGCGGCTTCCACGTTCGGGCTCTGGAAGCCGACATCGTAGATGTGAAAGCCCAGGTGCATGAATTTGCGGTCCAGGTGGATGAACGGCGGATTGAGATCCAGTGGCAGCGACGGCGCCAGTTTGACCACGCCCACCAGCATCAGCGGCGCCACCTCGCCGGCGGCGCGCGCGATGGCCAGGATCAGTCCGGTCATCATGGCCGGGCTGGCCATCGGGATCACCACGCGCCACAGCGTCTCGGCCTTGGTCGCACCCAGCGCCAGGCTGGCCTCGCGCACCGCGCGCGGGATGCGCGCCAGCCCCTCCTCCGTGGCCACGATCACCACCGGCAGCGTCAGCAGGGCCAGGGTCAGCGAAGCCCACAGCAACCCGGGCGTGCCGAAGGTGGGTGACGGCAGTGCCTCCGGATAAAAGGCGCGGTCGATGCTGCTGCCGAGGAGGTACACGAAGAAACCGAGGCCGAAGACCCCGAACACGATCGAGGGCACGCCGGCCAGGTTGTTGACCGCGATGCGGATGGTGCGCGTCAGCCAGCCCTGGTGCGCGTATTCGCGCATATACAGGGCCGCGACGATGCCGAACGGCGTCACCACCACAGACATCAGGATCACCATCATCACGGTGCCGAAAATCGCCGGGAAGATGCCGCCCTCGGTATTGGCCTCGCGCGGGTCGTCGGCCACGAACTCCCACAGCTTCATCAGGTAGAAGCCCAGCTTCTGCAGCAGGTTCATGTCGTTGGGCCGGTAGCCGCGCACGACCTTAGCGAATGGCAGCTCGACCTCGCTGCCGTCCTGCATCTGCATCACATAGCTGTCGCGCCGCGTCTGTTCGTACAGGGCGCCCAGCTCGCGCTGCAGCACTTCGTACTCGGCATCCAGCGCGGCGCGGCGCTGCGCAAGCTCGGCCCGAGCCTTGTCCGTCAGCCGCCCCTCGAGTTCGAGCGCTTTCTGCTCGAGCCGCAGCCGTTCGATGCGGTAATTGACGCGGCCGATGGCGCCCTTCTCGATATCGCGGATCTTCTTATGCAGATCGCGACTGCGGGCCTCTGCATCCTTGAAGGCCGCCCAGGCTGCCTCGCCCTCGCCCACGATCTGGCCCTGCTGCTTCACGGCCTTCAGGAAGCCGTAGAAATTGCCCCACTCCAGACGTTCGACGACGACGAGGTCGCGGGGGTAACGCCGCTCCACCAGCCAATCGTCGAGCAGAACCTTGAAATCGGCGCCGAGTCTGTCACGGTTGCCGACCTTGACCAGCAGGCGCGTGTAGAACTCTGCGCCATCTTCGGCGATGGGATAACCGGCCGCGATCAGGCGGCCGCGCGTCAGCTCCTCGCGGCCGCCGATCTCGCCGATGATGCGCACGGGCGCCTGGCCCGGCAGGTGGTAGCTGGCGTCCACCACATCCGCCGGCCAGAAATGGCCCATGCCCTTGGCGGCGATATAGAGCAGCAAGCCCACCACCAGGATGATGCTCAGGCTCACCGCGCCGGCATTGAGCCAGATCCACGGCGCGCCGCTGCGCACCCACTCCTGGAGGGCCGAGGCCGGCTTGCGGACGAGACCGCTGCCGATGTCGGTAGTGCTCATATGTTGCTGTACCTTTCGCGCAGGCGCTGCCGCACCATCTCGGCTAAGGTGTTCAGCACGAACGTCAGCATGAACAACACCAGCGCGGCCAGGAACAGGATGCGGTAATGCGTGCTGCCGACCTCGGACTCGGGCATCTCGACCGCGACGTTGGCCGACAGGGTGCGCATGCCCGAGAAAATGCTGAAGTCCATGATCGGTGTATTGCCGGTGGCCATCAGCACGATCATGGTCTCGCCGACCGCACGGCCGAGCCCGATCATCACCGCCGAAAAGATGCCGGGGCTCGCCGTCGGCAGGATCACGCCGACCATCGTCTGCCAGGGCGTCGCACCCAACGCCAGCGAGCCGTTCACCAGATGCTTGGGCACGCCGAATATGGCGTCCTCTGCGATCGAGAAAATGGTGGGGATGACCGCGAATCCCATCGCGAAGCCGACCACCAGGGAATTACGCTGGTCGTAGCTGATGCCGAGGGTCTCGTCCATCCACAGCGGCAGGTTGCCGTCGAACAGCCAGACCTCCAGCGGCCCGCCGGCCTGGAAGGTCAACCAGCCGAAAAAGATCAGCACCGGCACCAGCAAAGCGCCTTCCCACCCGTCTGGAACCCGGCGCTTGAAGACATTTGGCAGCCGCGACCAGGCATAGCCGAACAGCAGCATGAACACCGGCAACAGCAGCAGCAGACCAAACACACCGGGCAGATGCGCCTCGACCAGCGGCGCCAACCACAGGCCGGCCAGGAAGCCCAGCACCACGGTCGGCAGGGCCTGCATCACCTCGATGGTCGGCTTGATCATGCCGCGCATGCGCGGCGCCATGAAGAAGGCCGTGTAGATCGCGCCCATGATCGCCAACGGCATGGCGAACAGCATGGCGTAGAAGGCGCCCTTGATGCTGCCGAAGGTCAGCGGCGCCAGGCTCAGCTTCGGCTCGAAGTCGTTGGTTGCAGCGGTGGACTGCCAGGTCCGTGCCGGCTCCGGATAGCCCTCGTACCAGACCTTGCCCCAGAGCGCACTCCAGGACACCTCGGGGTACTCGTTGTGCACGCGCCAGGCCTGCAGCTGGCCGGCCGCGGTTTCGGCCAGCGCCAGGTTGGCACGCGGTGCGATGGCCAGACACGCCAGCGGTGCGTCGGCGATGCTCTCGTTGAGCAGGGTGCGGTTCGAGGTGGCGTAGTAAAGCCCCAGCCGCCCTTGTGCGTCACCCGACAGAAAGCCCCGCCGGCGGCTTTCGGACACCAGCGCGATGACCTCGCCCGGCGCATTCCTGAAATCGCGCACGTGACGCAGCTGGTAATTGTTGTCCTCGTCGCGCACCGGGAACCACTGCGAGATCGTGCCGTCGCTGGCCGCGATCACCAGCGAGTAGCCGCCGGCCAGGAAGGCTACCTGCTGCAGCCGCGTACCTGGCGGTATCACGTGCACACGCTGGATCTGGCGCGGCGCAGCGCTGTTGCGAATGTCGAAATAGGCCAGGTCGCCCTCGGCGCTGACGGCATACAGCCATTCCAGCAGCGGGTTCATGAGCACGCGCGTGACCGGGAACGGGCTGTCCAGACGCTGCAGGGGCTGTGGCTCCAGCATGGTCGTTTCATCGATCAGCGAGGTCGTTTTCGCAAAGGTCCGGAACAGCAGCTGACCGTCCTGTGTTGCGCCGGCGAAGGCCAGCGTGTCGTCTTCGTCACGCACTGCGAGATCCGCCAGGGCGCCGTCCGCCAACGGCAGCGAGGTTTCGCCGTAGGGGTAGCTGAGTACCGGCGTGATGGTCTTGCGGTTCTCCGGATAGGTGATTTCGTACTCGTGCCGCACGATCAGGGCCGAGCCGTCCGACAGGCCGAGCGCCAGCACGTTCTTGACCGGGTCGACCTCGGTGACGCGCAGTACCTCGCGCCGGACGGTTTCTTCGATCTCACGCGGCGGACGCTGCAGACGGCGGACCGGCCGCTCCACCACCGTGCCATCCGGCTGCGTGATCTGCCCGCCGGGAACCGTGACCGGCGGCTGGGGCAGGCTGACCTTGCGCACGACATCCAGAGGCAGGGCCTGTTCCTGCACCACGCTGCCGTCGGCTACGCGGAAAAAGACGACCCGGCCGTCCGCGGTAATACGCATGCCGACTTCGGACTGTTCCTCCACCGACAGATACAGGCTGGGCGAGGCCCCACCCGGCAGCGCATAGGCGGCGGCCGGCTCGATTCGCGCCGGCTGGAACATGGGCAGCACGATGTAAACCAGATAGACGAAGATCAGCACCAGCGCAGCGATCACGCCCAGGCCGCCAATGGCCACGCCGTAGCGTGCGATGCGGTCCTTGGCGTAACGCCAGCGGCGCAACGCATCCAGTGTCGTGACGCTATCCTTGGACATAGGCGGACGTTCTATTTCCCCTGCCTCTCGTCGTCGCTGCAGCCTGTATCACTGGCGTGACGCGCATATGACCCGGGACATGGTAGCCGTTTCCCGGCGGTCATGAAAAAAGGCCCTGGCCATGTGCACCAGGGCCTTGATGCTTCCCATCAGCCCTCAGAAATCGAACTGTGCGCGGAAGGCCAGGGTTCTGGGTTCACCCTCCCGTCTGGCGGCAGCAGCGCCGGCGCCGTTGGCATCGACATCGGCCTGCATGATATTGGCCATCAGACGAATCTGAGGATTGATGTAGTAGTTCAGGCCCAGCGTGATGTTGCTGATTTCGTTGTCATCGCGAGTATCTACTTCGCCGTCTACGGTGCTGTATCTCGCGAGCACTTCCCAGGCCCCGTTCTTGCCGTTGGGCTTGATACGGTCGAATGTTCCATTCGATGCGCGATAAGGCCGGCTTTCCCCAGTCAGGAAGTAGCTTGCCGCAACATAATAACCGCCGAATTCCGGGTCGCCCGCCGCGTCGCTGCTCACCTTGGCATTGAGGTACTCTGCCTGCATCGAAAACGGGCCACTGACGTACGCTGCCTCGATGCCGTACTTGGTCAGGTCGTCACCGTCGTCCGGTGCGGCAAGAAAGTCGGCTACCAGAACCGAGTCAGCCAAGTTGGCCTCATACCGGGTGGTGCGGTCGGACAGGTTTTCGGCTTCTTCCTTGGCGGCAGAAAGACCCAGATGCAGAACCTGCGCCTTGTCCTTGAGCGGCGTCCAGGTCAGCCGTCCGCCGTAGCCAAAACCGGCTGAGCCATTACGTTCGGTAGCCCCCGAGTCGGTATCCGCAGCGTTGCGATTGTTGCTGTCATAGCCCATGACAGCGTAGGTCCAGTTCCCGCGCTGTCCCGAGAACTGCAAGCCACGGCGGTGCGCACCATCCGTGATCAGAGACACAGGCGCCGCGCGCTCGATGAACCAGATGTAGTTGGAGCTGGTCAGCTCATCAAGGCCCATCGGCACCTTCTGGTGACCGGCGGTCAACTTGCCCAGCTCGAACCCGCTATATGACAGCCAGACATCACGCATCACCACATTGCTGGACTCGCCGTTGGCCCGGTTGGTGCGGAAGTCGATTTCGATTTTGCCTTCGTAGACACCGTACATGGTGCCCTTGCCCGAAAGGCGCAATCGACGGAAGTCGTCGCCATTATCGTTGCGAATATTGCCGTCGTTCGAGAAGCCGTAGATGTCGTAGTGCATGCGCCCATTGAACTCGCCGACGAACTGCCCGT
The DNA here is from genome assembly GCA_035574475.1 of Nevskiales bacterium. NCBI lineage: Bacteria > Pseudomonadati > Pseudomonadota > Gammaproteobacteria > Nevskiales > Nevskiales bacterium. The sequence continues at coordinate 23,445 of DATLYR010000195.1, forward strand.
CGTCCGACTTCACCTTGATGCCGCCCTTGGTGTCCACCTCGGCGGCATTCGCCGCGCCAGTGCCGAAGCAGCCGGCTGCAGCCAGCGCCAAGGCGGTTTTGCGGAAAAGACCGTTCATTTGCATTCTCCCTGATACCGGTGATGGATTGTTCGGTTAGTTCAGCTTGGCCAGCTCTTTCTCGACCACCTTGGCGGGCAGCGGCACGTAGCCGTCCTTGACCACCACTTCCTGACCCTGCTTGCTGAGGATCAGACGCATGAACTCGCGCACCATCGGGTCGAGCGCCTCGTTCGGCGCCTTATTGATGTACACGTACAGATAGCGGGTCATCGGGTAACTGCCGTTGATGACGCTCTCGTTGTTCGGCTCAATGAACTCAGCGCCCTCTTTCTTGGCCAGCGGCACCGCGCGCACGCCGGAAGTCTTGTAGCCGATGCCCGAGTAGCCGATGGCATTGAGCTGCGCGCTCACCGACTGCACCACCGAAGCCGAGCCCGGCTGCTCGTTGACGCTGCTGTCGAAATCGCCCTTGCACAGCGCCACTTCCTTGAAGAAGCCGTAGGTGCCGGACACCGAGTTGCGGCCATACAGCTGGATCGGCCGGCGCGCCCAGTCGCCGGTCATGCCGACGTCACCCCAGCGCACGATCGACTTCGGGTAGCCGCATTTGCGCGTGCTGGAGAAGATCGCATCCACCTGCGGGAGGGTCAGCCCCTGGATCGGGTTGTCCTTGTTGACGTATATCGCCAGCGCGTCCAGCGCGACCTTGATCTCGGTCGGCTTGTAGCCGTATTTCTTCTCGAAGGCCGCGATCTCGCCGTCCTTCATGGCGCGGCTCATCGGGCCCAGGTTGGCGGTGCCCTCGGTCAGGGCCGGCGGCGCGGTCGAGGAACCGGCGCCCTGGATCTGGATATTGACGTTCGGGTAAACGCGCTTGAACTCCTCGGCCCACAGCGTCATGAGATTGTTCAGGGTGTCCGAGCCGATGCTGGACACGGTGCCCGACACGCCGCTGGCCTTCTCATAGGCCGGCAGGGCCGGGTCCACATTGGCCAGTGCTGGCATAGCCAGCGTTGTCCCCATCAGCAGGCCAACCATGGCCAGCAGCTTCTTGGCGTTCATGTATGCATGTCCTCTTCGTGGTTGAAACTGCGCGCAGTGTGAGCAGCGACCGTGACCACGGTATGACTGTCATATGACGGATTGATGACAGCCCGGACACGGGCTGTCGGGACGGATCAGGCGGCGTTGCGACGGCGCGCCCGGTGCTCGGGGAAATGGCAGGTAAAGGTGCTGCCAACGTTGATTTCACTGGCAATTTCCAGCCTGCCCTCGTGGTGTTCCAAGGCGTGCTTGACGATTGCCAGTCCCAGGCCGGTGCCCCCCGTGCGGCTGAAGCGGGAGGGGTCCACCCGGTAGAAGCGCTCGGTCAGCCGGGGGATGTGCTTACGCTCGATGCCGATGCCGCTGTCCGTGACCGAGAAATGCAGGCCGGCCGGGTCGCTCCACCAGCGCACATGGATATCCCCGCCGGCGGGGGTGTACTGGATGGCATTGTGGATCAGATTGGAAAAGATGCTTTGCAGTTCGCTCGGGTGCCCATACAGCGCCAGACCCGGCTCGGCCTCCAGCGTGATGGCCTGCGTCCCGCCCGACATGGCCCGTGCCTCCTCGACCAGCTTGTGGAGCAGCGCGCTTACTTCCACCACTTCATGCCGTGCCGGTCCGGTATTCGCTTCGATGCGCGCCAGCTTCAGCAGGTCCTCGATGATGTTGGCCATCCGGGTGGCCTGGCGCAGCATGTCCGCCAGCGGGCCCGCCCAGGGCTGCAGAGGGCTACGCTGCGTGGACTCCTCGACCATCACGTCCAGATAGCCGCGCAGCACGGTCAGCGGCGTGCGCAGCTCGTGCGAAGCATTGGCCACGAAATCGCGCCGCATCTGCTCCAGCCGTTGCTGCTGACTCACGTCGCGCGCGATCAGCAGGCGCTGATCCTGGCCGTAAGGAATGACCCGGATCGACAGCAAGCCGCCGACGTTCACCGGGGACGGAATCTCGATGTCGCGCTCGTAGCGGCCGGCCTGCAGATATTGCGTGAAGACGGGATGTCGGATCAGGTTGACCACACGCTGCCCCAGATCCTGCGGCGAGCGGAAGCCGAGCAAGGTCACGGCCGCTTCGTTGAACCAGGCGATGTGGCCATCCCGGTTCAGCACTACCGTGGCATCGGGCAGCGCAGCCGTCGAGGCCTCGTACTGGCTGACGAGGTTTTCCAGCCGGGTCTGGCTACGACGGTTGCGCCGGTCGAGGACACGGAACGCGCGGTAGACTTCCTCCCATACGCCGCTGCCGTCCGGCAGCTCATGGCTCTGCGGCTCGCGCAACCAGCGCAAGAGTCGGTAGACATGCAGGAAATGCCAGCCCAGGTAAAGACTGATGCCCGTCAGCAGGCAAAGCGCATAGGCACCGCTGAGCACACCGGCCAGCAGCCACAGCGCGATCCAGCCTGCCAGGCGGGTGAGTTCACTCTGCCAGGCGGCGTTCATGCACGCGCGGGCTTAGAGCTGAGAGGAAAAACGGTAGCCGGTTCCGCGCACGGTCTGGATGTACTGGTCGTAGCCGTGCGGCGACAGTGCTTTGCGCAACCGGCGGATGTGCACGTCAACGGTCCGCTCTTCCACATACACCCCGTGACCCCATACGCGGTCCAGGACCTGCTCACGCGAGTATACGCGTTCCGGATTGCTGACGAAAAAGTGCAACAGACGATATTCGGTCGGCCCGAGCTTGAGGGTTTCGCCACGCGCCGTCACGCGCTGGCTGGCGGCATCGACCACCAGCCCGTCGATCTCGATGCGCTGCGCCTCGCCGCCAGGCAACGTGCGGCGCAGGACGGCACGCACGCGCGCCACCAGCTCGGAAGGAGAGAAGGGCTTGACGATGTAGTCGTCGCAACCGAGATTCAGGCCCCTGACCTTCTCCTCTTCTTCCGCGCGCGCCGTCACCATGATCACCGGCAGATCGCGCGTGTTATCGTCCTTTTTGAGTTCGCGCGCGAATTCGATGCCGCTCACGCCCGGCAGCATCCAGTCCAGCAACACCAGGTCCGGGCGCTGGTCGGCGATGGCCAGGCGCGCAGACTGCACGTCGCCCGCCTCGCTGACGCGGAACTCATTGCGCTCCAGGGTGAAGCGCAACATGTCGCGGATAGGTGCCTCGTCTTCGACGACCAGGATGTGATGCCCTGTCATGTTCGACCTCCGCCGCGCATCCTAGGCAGAGGATATGACATTTCGATGACAGGCCGAAGCTATCCCAGAGATTTGGAAACGATTTCAGCCACGTCGGCCGAAAGCCCCGGTGTGTCATGCAGTCGCTCCAGCTGTCCGCGCATCAGACCACGGTATGGTTCGGCGAAGCGTCGCCAGCGGGTAAAGGCCGACGCCAGCCGTGCCGCCACCTGTGGGTTCAGCGTATCGAGCACCGCGATCTGGTCCGCGACCAGGCGATAACCGGCGCCATCCGCCTGATGGAAACCGCGCAGGTTGTGCTGAGCGAAGGTCCCCAGCAACGCCCGCACCCGGTTGGGATTGCGCAGGTCGAACTCCGGTGCCTGCAGCAGCGCCGTGACTGCTTCGACCCGGTCGGTGAGACGCGCGCCGGCCTGCAAGGCCAGCCATTTGTCGAGCACCAGCGGCTGGGCACGCCAGCGCTGACGGAAATGCGCCAGCGCTTCGCTGCGTTCCGGGCAGTCCCAGTCATTGAGTGCGACGAGGGCGGCCAGTGCATCGGTCATGTTGTCCGCAGCCTGGTACTGGCGCAGGGCCAGTACACGATCCTCCGCGTGTCCGGAGGCCGTCAGCCAGCGTAGTGCGAGACCGCGCAGCCGCCGCCGTGCGATCTCCATCGCATCGAAACGCCAGCCATGTCCGTCGCCGCAATTGCGGTGAAAAACGTCCAGCCATGCATCGCGCGTGAGCTGCGCCAGTTCCAGGCAAAGGCTGTCGTGCGCGCGCACCACGGCGCCGACGTCGGCGGACTCGAGCTGATCGACGAGCTGGACCTCCGCGGGCAAACGCAGCATCTCGGCAAGCAGCGCCGGATCGAAATCCGCCCTCTGCAGCAGCTCGCGCACCAGGCCGGCGAGCTCGATGGCCTGCGGCATGGTGCCCGTCTGCAGCACGGGCTCGACACGGCACAGCAGCTGGCGCAGGAACAGCTGTTGCGCTGCATCCCAGCAGGCGTAAGCGTCACCGGCATACAGCGACAGCCTGCGCAGCTGGGCATCATCCAGCGTGTACTCGCTGCGCACCGGTGCGCTGAAGCCGCGCAGCAGCGACAGCGTGCAGGGCCTGCCCGGCCCGGTGAACGTCCACTCGGCCTGCGCCCCGCGCAGCTCGACCAGCTGCTCGTGGTGCAAGCCACCCGCCTCGTCGAGCAGCGCAATGCGCACCGGGATATGCAGGGGCTGCTTGTGCGGCTGTCCCGGCGTCGGCGGACAGGACTGCGCCAGCCGCAGGATGTGAGTGCCGGACGTGGCATCGTATGCCAAGCGTGCCTGCAGACAGGGCGTGCCGGCCTGGCTGTACCACAGCCGGAACTGTGCAAGCTCGCGGCCGCTGGCATCCTCCATGGCCTTGAGGAAATCCTCCACCGTCACGGCCTGGCCGTCGTGGCGCTCGAAGTAGAGATCCATCGCCCGGCGAAATGTCTGTTCGCCCAGCAGCGTGTGCAGCATGCGGACCACTTCCGCGCCTTTTTCGTACACGGTGAGCGTGTAGAGGTTATTGACCTCGAGGTAACTATCCGGGCGGACCGGGTGCGCGGTCGGGCCTGCATCCTCCGGAAACTGCTGGTCGCGGATCAGCCGCGCCTGGCGGATGCGGGCGATGGCGGGAGAGCCCATCGCGGCGCTGAACTGCTGCTCGCGGAACACGGTGAGGCTTTCCTTTACGCTCAGCTGGAACCAGTCCCGGCAGGTGATACGGTTGCCGGTCCAGTTGTGGAAGTACTCGTGCGCGATGATGTCGCGCACCGCCTCGAAATCGTCGTCGGTCGCGGTTTGCCCGTCGGCGATGATGTAGCGCGCATTGAAGATGTTGAGGCCCTTGTTCTCCATTGCGCCCATGTTGAAAGAGCCGACCGCGACGATCATGAACAGGTCCAGGTCGTACTCGCGGCCGTAGGCCTCTTCGTCCCAGCGCATGGCCTGCTTCAGCGATGCCATCGCGTGCGCGCAGCGGCTGCGATTCTCCGGCTCGACGTAAATGCGCAGGCTGACCGGCCGGCCGGAGCGGGTCACGAACCGGTCCTCGACCAGGGCCAGGTCGCCGGCCACCAGCGCGAACAGGTAGCAGGGCTTGGGGAAGGGATCCTCCCAGGTCACCCAGTGCCGCCCGCCCTCCCCAATGCCGCTGGCGACCGGATTGCCGTTGGCCAGCAGGACGGGATAGCGGCGCTGATCCGCCGACAGCGTCACGCGATAGCGCGCCATGACGTCTGGCCGGTCCGGAAAATACGTGATGCGGCTGAAGCCGTGCGCCTCGCACTGCGTGCACAGCAGCGAGCCGGACTGATACAGGCCCTCAAGCGCGGTGTTGGTAGCCGGGTGGATGCGCGTGGTGACTTCCAGCAGCGCCTGCGGCGGGACATCCGCAATCGTCAGCCGGGTCTCCTCCAGCCGATAACGTTCCTGCGCCAGTGCTTCGCCATCCAGGCGCAGCTCGAGCAATTCCAGCCCGCGGCCATCCAGCACTAGCGGCGTCGTAGTCGGCGCCGCTGGATCGCGCCGCAGCTGCAGCCGCGAGCGGACCAGGGTGTCCTGCGGATCGAGCTCGAAATGCAGCTCGACGCGCTCGACCTGCCAGGCCGGCGGCCGGTAGTCGAGCCGGCGCGTAGGAACCGGCGTTTTCAGAGCCGGCGCATGACCACGCTGCCGACCGAATAGCCGGCGCCGAAGGCGCACAGCACGCCGATGTCGCCGGGCTTGAGGTCAGCGTGGTATTTGTGGAACGCGATCACCGAGCCGGCCGAGCTGGTGTTGGCGTACTCATCGAGGATGACCGGCGCCGCCAGCGCGTCGGGCTCGCGTCCCAGCACCTTCTTGCTGATCAGCTGGTTCATGCCCAGATTGGCCTGGTGCAGCCAGAAGCGCTTGACCGTGCCGGGCTCGATCCCCAGTGCCTGCAGGTGCTCGGTCAGCAGCTGCGCCACCGCCGGCACCACTTCCTTGAACACCTTGCGTCCTTCCTGCACGAACAGTGTGTCGCGCTCGTCGCGGGGTGGGACCTCCGCGCGGTTGAGGAAGCCGCGGTTGTTGCGGATGTTGTTGGAGAACTGCGTCATCAGCTTCGTGCCCAGGATCTCGAAGCGATCCGCGCTGCGCGCGCGGTCGGCCCGCTCGACCAGCACCGCCGTGCAGGCGTCGCCGAAGATGAAATGGCTGTCGCGGTCACGGAAGTTCAGGTGCCCGCTACAGATCTCGGGGCTGACCACGAGCACCGCGCGCGCATCGCCGCGGCTGATCGCCTCCACCGCCGCCTGGACGCCGAAGGCGGCCGAAGCGCAGGCGACATTGATGTCGTAGGCAAAACCCTTCACGCCCAGATAATGCTGCAGCTCGACTGCCATCGCGGGATACGGCCGCTGCATGTTGGAACAGGCCACGAGCACGGCGTCCACGTCGGCGGCCGACCGCCCGGCGCGTTCCAGCGCCTCCCGGGAAGCCACCATACCCATCTCGCACATCACCGAGGGCTCGTCGTTGCCGCGAGTGCGGATCTGCGGGCACATGATCTCGGGGTCCAGGATCCCGGACTTGTTGATCACGTAGCGGCTCTTGATACCCGAGGCCTTGACGATGAACTCGGTGCTGGAGGGTTGCAGCGGCTGCAGGCTACCGGCCGCGATCTCGGCGGCGTGGCGTTCGTTGTAACGGCGCACGTACTCGTTGAACGAAGCCACCAGTTCGTCGTTGGAGATGGACTCGGGGGGTGTGTACAACCCGGTGCCGCTGATGACGGTCGTTAGCACGGATACTCCGGAGGTAACTTGCTGAACGTAGGCGGAATATCGGCCTGTCCAGGCCGGTTGGTAAAGCTACTGGCTTGCACGCCGAGATGCAAGCAAAAACACGGATTACCCCGTGATCAATCCGCTTTCGCGCAGCGCCCGCAGGATCAGCGCGCTCACCGCCGGCTCGCGGCGGAAGCTCAGGTGCGTGCCGGGGTACCAGACCGGTCCTTCCGGCAGCTGCCAGTGCCGCGCCAGCGCCAGCACCTGCGCAGGCGGAATCAGCCGGTCGGCCGTGCCGGCAAAAACGTAGCGGCGCGCCGTGCGCGGCGGAATGGCCAAGGGCGAGATCACCCGCAGCGCCTCCCGGGCGGCCTCTTGTGTCAGGCCCAGCGACTCCAGGTAGCGCAGCTGCAGCGGGGGCATGTGCCGCCATAGCGTGGCGGCGATGTCGGTCATCGGAATACCGGCGATCACGCACTCCAGGCGATCCTCCAGGCACGACAGCAGGGCGGTGTTGTAGCCGCCCAGGCTGTAGCCGAAGGCGCCGACCGCCGGTGCCTGCTGCGCGTCGCGCAACCACCCGATCAGGCTGCGGATGTCGTGCATGGCCTGCGCCTCGGCGTGGATGAAGTTCGGGAAATCCCCGTCCAGATAGCCGTCGCCGCTGCGCAGGCCCTCGCGCCGCGGCCCGTGCAGCGGCAGCACCGGCAGCAGCAGGTTGAGCCCCAGCCGGTGATGCAACCAGCGCGGCCGGAACAGCAGGAAATCCAGTACCGGCATGCCCATGCGATAGCCATGGATGCAGACCAGCCAGGGCCGCGGCGGCCCCGGATGCTGCAACACCCAGGCATGCGCCCGGCGGTTGCGCGCCTGCGCCTGCCAGGCCTGTGCGCCCGGATCGTCCTCCCAGGGCTGGTAGCCGCTGTCGAAGCAGAGGTGCTGGTAGTCCTGCCCATAAAGACGCCGTGGCCGCAGCTGCAGGTTCTGCGGCGGTATCGGTTCGCGATGGAAGCTGCGCAGGTCACGGTCGCGGTACTGGGCGCGGATGCGCTCGCACTCGATCTGCATGAGCCGCGCGCGTTCCCCGGTCGGCACGCGTGCACTGAGGGTGAAATAACAGAGCAGGCCCTCGTCCAGCGCCACCTTGAGCATCAGTCCCGGCGTGACCGCGGGCGCCGGCACGCCGGGCGTCAGCGGTTCGTGTTGCAGGGCGGCATGGCCAGCCACGCCGTAGCTGGCGAGCACCAGAACCAGCAGCGCCAGCGCCCACGGGCCACCCAGCAGGAACCCCGCCGGGACCGCCAGCGCGGCGGCGACATAGGCGCTGCCGGCCAGGCACTGCGGGATACGCCGGTCGCCCGGCCAGAGCAGCAGGCCGGTGCCGGCGGCGGTATGGACCAGCCCGGGCAC
>DATLYR010000196.1 GCA_035574475.1 Nevskiales bacterium
GGCCACGTTCAGCACCATCCCCACGCGCAGGGCATCCTCGGCCGCCGGCGTGCCGTCCACGACGATGTCGGCACGATCGGTGGCGAACCTGATGCCGTTGACGTACACGCTGCCGAAACCGCTGACAGTGCCCTCGCTGAAGCCGGTGCCCTCGACCCCAGCCTGCGGACTGCCGGTGCCTTCGATCCCGCCGCAGCCGGCCAGCCCCAGGGTCAGCATCAACGACGTCAGTGTGGAGAAACGGGCGTTCATGGCGCGTCGTCTTTGCCCGGCGGCGGATCCTGGAAGAAGTAGATGCCCACGCCGGTGCGCACGGCCTCGTCGCGCGCCTTGTCGCGCGGCCCGGCCTCGTGCGCCGACAGCCAGTCGTCCAGCGATTCCAGGAAACGCTGGCCGCGCTCGGCCACGATGCGGCGCAGGATCGGGATCATCCGCAGCGGGATGTGCTCGCTGAATACCGTGCGCTGGAAGCGCGCCGGCTCGCCGTCGCGCGTCAGGTTGTGGTCGATGGTGGCGATGAGATCGTGGACCGCCGTGCCGAGCATGCGCAGGCCCTCGAGATCGCCCGCGGCCGGCACATAGGCGCGCGACAGCACGCGCACGCGGTCCTTGCCTTCCAGCCGCACGGCGTTCACGCGCCGCAACTCCTCCAGCAGCGCGCGCGGCGGCATGCCGCCGCTGTAGCGGCGCACCAGCTCGTCGAAGCCGCCCTCGCCGGACAGCGTCAGCACGCGCGGCTCGCCGTCCGGGCCGGTGAAATCGGGATCGCGGTACCAGCCGGACAGCACGCGGGTGGCGCGGTTGATGTTGGCATGCCGCTCGCCAGCCTCCGCCTCGCGCAGCGCGCGCACCTCCTTGCGCGTCAGGCCCGTCAGGATGGCCACGCGCGAATCGGTCGATTTCTTGCCGGGCAGCGCGAAATCCTCGCGCGCGGTCTCGGCATACACCGCCTTGACGATGTCCATGAAATCGCCATAGGCCATGCCGTGGCGCAGCAGCACGCGCACCAGCGGCCGCAGCAGATGGCGCAGTGCGGCGGCGAGTTTGGTCTTGGCGGGATCGGTGCTCATGGGATGGGAATCCTATCCCAGATACAACCTGGGGATAATCGTAATTCTTTACTAATGCCTCATGCCCCCCGCGCCAGCAGGCGGTCCATGGCATGCAGGGCCTGGTCGGCATATTGCCCGCCGAACAGATTGAAATGGTTGAGGATATGGTAAAGCTGGTACAAGTCCCGGCGGACTTCTGCGTAGCCGGGGTCGAGCGGCCAGGCCGCCTGGTAGGTGGCCAGCGTGGCGCCGCCGAAACCGCCGAACAGCTCCATCATGGCGATCTCAGCCTCGCGGTCGCCGTAGTACACGGCCGGATCGAAAATCACCGGCCGGCCCTGGCTGTCCTGGGCCGCGTTGCCGGCCCACAGGTCGCCGTGCAGCAGCGAGGCCGCGGGCCGGTGGCCGGCCAGCAGGCGGTCGAGCGCCGCCAGCAGACGCGCGCCGGGCTCTGCCAGCCGCTGGTCCTTCTTCTGCGCCAGCCGGAGCTGGAAGCCGAGCCGCTGCTCGCGCCAGAAGTGCACCCAGTCGCCGTCCGGCGTGTTTTTCTGCCGCGTGGTGCCGAGCGTGTTGTCGTGGCTCCAGCCGTACAGTGCGCTGGTCACGCGGTGCTGCGCGGCCAGCTGCTCGCCCAGCAGGGCCTCCGATTTGCCGGCCAGCGGCTTGAGCTCGAGCCATTCCAGCACCAGGTAGGCCTGCGCACCCTGGCGCCCCCAGCACAGCGGCTGCGGCACACGCAGCGCACCGGCGCGCCGCAGCTCCTCCAGGCCGAGGGCCTCGGCCTCGAACATGCCGGCACAGTCCGCGCGGTTCAGCTTGAGAAAGTACGACTGCCGGTCGCCGCGCAGGCGCAGGGCGCGGTGGATGCAACCGCCACCGACCGGCTCGCGCGCGCGCACGGTGAAGGATTCGCCCGCGGCGCAGGTGATCTGCCAGGCGAGATCGGCCCAGTCGAGTTCGGTGTCAGACACGTCAAGATTCATCCCGGCTCAACTCTAGCAAGCGCCGGCTCAGCCGCGTACCCAGGCCGATACGCGCACAGACCTCGCGCAGCTGCGCGGCGTCCGACCCGCGCCAGTGCAGGCTGTCCGCCCGTGCCGGCAACGGCACATCGCGCAGGACGCGGCACAGTTCGCGCGAGAGATAGGCGGCGTCGCGGCCCTCTTCCAGCCGCCGGCGCAGCTGCGGGCCGCGCCGCAGCCGTTCGACCCGTGGCAGGCAGGCATAGAGATTGTCGAGGTCGCGGAACTGCCGCAGCAGCAGCGCCGCGCTGGCGGCGCCGATGCCGCGCACGCCGGGGACATTGTCCACCGCGTCGCCCATCAGTGCCTGGAAATCCAGCATCTGCGCCGGCCACACGCCGAAACGCCTCTGCACCCCGCGTGCATCGAGCCACGTATCGCCGGCGAAGTCCCACAGCGCATCGCGCGGGGTCAGCAGCTGGGCCAGGTCCTTGTCGCGACTGACGATGACCACTGGCTGGTCCTGCGCCTGGGCGCGCGCCGCCAGCGTGCCGATCAGGTCGTCGGCCTCATAGCGGTCCGAGGCCAGGGTGACGAAGCCGGCCGCCTCGGCCAGCTCGCGGCACAGGCGGAACTGGGCCTTGAGCTCCGGCGGCGCCGGCTCGCGGTTGGCCTTGTAGGCCGGATACAGCTCGTTGCGATGCGAGCCGGCCAGGCTCTCGTCGAAGGCGAAGGCCAGCTCGCCGGGGCGCACCCGCTCCACCAGATCACAGACAAACTGGGCAAAGCCGTGCACGGCGTTGACCGGCTGGCCGTCGCGCCCGGTCAGGCCGGCGGGCAGGGCAAACCAGGCGCGGAACACGTATACGCTGGCGTCCACCAGATGGACTGCGTTATCTTTGGCCCCCTTCACGGCGGATTTCGCGGCCTTCCCGGAGATATGACGTGCGTGCCCCGGCACTGAGAATCCTCGCGCTATGTGTGGCCGGCCTGTTGCCCGGGCTGGCCGCGGCCACGACCGTGCTGGAACTGGACGCCCGCGAGGGCGGCCAGAACGGCCGCGCCAGCGTCGCCGTGCAGGATGGCAAGATCCGCATCGAGATCCGCATCGAGCAGGGCGCGGGCGGCTGGATGCTGTACGACAGCGCCAAGAATACCGTCTGGCTGGTCGATACCCAACGCCGCAGCTATGTCGAGCTGACGCGCGAGGAAATGCGCCGCTACGGGCAGCAGCTGGCGGTCGCGCGCAAGCTGCTCGACGAGCAGATGAAGGCCATGCTGCCGGAACAGCGCGCGGCCTTCGAAAAGATGATGGGCGGCGCCACACGCAAGGATCCTCTGCTGTTCCAGTCCACCGGCCAGCGCCGCGAAGTGGCCGGCTTTCCCTGCACCGGCGGGCGCCTGGTGCGCGGCGGCAAGGTCCAGGAAGAAGTCTGCCTGGCTCGACCTGCGGACATCGGCATGCCGCAGGCGGATTACGCGACCGTGCGCAGCATGTACCGGCTGATGCACGAGATGCAGGAGCTGGGCGCGCCCGGCATCCTGCCGGACTTCAGCGAGATCGACGGCGTGCCGATCGAGGTCCGGAATCCGGGCGGCGATTACCAGCGCGTCCGGGAGGTGCGGCACGCGCGCCTGCCGGACGGCGATTTCACCGTGCCGGCCGGCTACACGCGCGACAGCGTGCTCGACGCGCTGCAGCGCTACCAGTGAGGAACCGCGTGAATTGACGCGCCGCGCGCCCGCGCGCGGCGCTGCCTGTCCGAAGGGAGACCATGATGGCGATCACGATAGCAGTGCCGAAGGAGACACGCCCGGGCGAAAAGCGCGTGGCGATGGTCCCGGCCGTGGCGCAGAAACTCAGCAAGCTCGGCGGCACGCTCAAGGTGCAGCGCGGCGCCGGCGAGGCCACGCGCATTCCCGACACGGCCTGGAAAGACGTGGCGCTGGTGGATGACAGCGCGCAGCTGCTGTCCGGCGCCGACATCGTGCTCAAGGTGCAGCCGCCCTCGCTGGACGAGGCGCGTCAGCTCAAGGAGGGCGCGGTGCTGTTCTCGTTCGTTTACGCGCACCGCGAGCCGGAACTGGTCAAGCTGCTGCGCGATCGCAGGATCACCTGCTTCGCCATGGAGCTGGTGCCGCGCACCACGCGCGCGCAGGCCATGGATGCGCTGTCCAGCCAGGCCGCGCTGGCCGGCTATTACGGCGCGCTGCTGGGCGCGACCCACCTGGCCCGCCTGCTGCCGATGATGACCTTTGCGGTCGGCTCGGTGCGTCCGGCCAAGGTGCTGGTGATGGGTGCCGGCGTGGCCGGCCTGCAGGCGATCGCCACGGCGCGCCGGCTCGGCGCCATTGTCGAAGGCTACGACGTGCGCTCGGCGGTGAAGGAGCAGGTCGAGTCGCTGGGCGCGAAGTTCGTGGACACCGGCGTGAAAGCGGAAGGCGCCGGCGGCTACGCGCGCGAGCTGACCGAGGACGAGAAGGCCCAGGTGCAGCAGGTCATTACCAAACACATCCAGCAGGCCGACATCATCATCACCACCGCCGCCATTCCCGGCCGTCCCTCGCCCAAGCTGATCTCGCAGGCGCAGATCGAGGGCATGAAGGCCGGCAGCGTGATCATCGACCTGGCGGCCGAGGGCGGCGGCAACACGGCGCTGTCCAGGCCCGGCGAGACCGTGACCGTCGGCAGCGTCACGATTGTGGCACCGCTGAACGTCCCGTCCATGCTGGCCGAGCACGCCAGTGAGCTGTACGCCAAGAACCTGCTCAACTTCCTGGAGCTGATCGTCAAGGACGGCCAGCTCGATCTGAACTGGGACGACGACATCGTCGCCGGCAGCGTGCTCACGCACGCGGGCGAGATCAAGAACGAGGCCGCGCGCAAGGCGGTCGAGGGCGCGTAAGTAATGATGTATTCCCCCTCCCTCGGCGGGAGGGGGTCAGAGGGAGGGAGAAATCCATGCACACCCCCTCCCTAACCCCCCCATCGAGGGGGAGGAATAGCCAAGAGGAAACGGTATATGGACGCCACCACCGCAATCACGGGTTTCGTCGCCCTGTACATCTTCATGCTCGCGGCCTTCACCGGCTACGAGATCATCGGCCGCGTGCCGGCGATTCTGCACACGCCGCTCATGTCGGGGTCCAACTTCGTGCACGGCATCGTGGTCGTGGGCGCGATGTATGCGCTCTTGAACGCGACCTCGACGGTGGAGCAGGTCATCGGATTCATCGGCGTGCTGCTCGGCGCGGGCAATGCCGCCGGC
>DATLYR010000197.1 GCA_035574475.1 Nevskiales bacterium
ATCGCCTATGGTCTCTGTGCGGCGCCGGCCGCCGCCGCGGCGCGCTACGTGCTCGGCGCGGAGCCCGAATTGCATGCGCGCGGCCTTGCGCTGGCCGTGCGCACGAGCTGGGGCGAAGGCGTGCTGGAAAGCCGTCTGCTCGGCCGCTTCAACGCCTACAACCTGCTGGCCGCGCTCGCGGTGCTGCTGGAGAAAGGCGTCGCGCTCGACGTCGCGCTCGGCGCACTGCGGCATGTGGAAACCGTGCCGGGGCGCATGGAAGCGGTGCAGCTGCGCGATCGGCAGCCGCTGGTGGCGGTGGACTATGCGCATACGCCCGAGGCGCTCGGCCAGGCCTTGCGCGCGCTGCGCGCGCACTGCCGCGGCGAGCTGACCGTGGTGTTCGGCTGCGGCGGCGACCGCGATCGCGGCAAGCGTCCGCTGATGGCCGCCGCGGCGCTGGAGCATGCCGATCGCCTGATCATCACCGACGACAACCCGCGCAGCGAGGATCCGCGCGCGATCGTCCAGGACATCCTCGCCGGCCTGCCGGCCGGCGCGCGCTTCACGGTCGAGCACGACCGCGCGCGCGCCATCGCCCTGGCGCTGGCCGGCGCCGGCCCCGAGGACGCCGTGCTGGTGGCCGGCAAGGGCCACGAGGATTACCAGATTGTTGGCCGGGAGCGTCGCCATTTCAGCGATCGCCGGGTGGTCGCTGCCTGTCTTGAAGGGGGGCGGCAGGCATGAACGCCGCGCTCCAGTTGCCGCCCATGGACCGCCTCGCGCACCTCGCGCAGGTGGTCGGCGGCCGGCTCGTCGGTGCGGATGCGGGTTTCGCCGGGCTGGGCAACGACACGCGCAAGCTGCAGCCCGGCGAACTGTACGTAGCCCTGAGCGGTGCGCGTTTCGACGGCCACGACTTCGTCGCCCAGGCGGCGCAGCTCGGCGCCGCCGGCGCGCTGGTCGAGCGCGCGCTGCCGCTGCCGCTGCCGCAGGTGGTGGTGCCGGACGCCCTGCGCGCGCTGCAGGACTATGCGATGCACTGGCGCGGCCGTTTCGATATTCCCGTCATTGGCGTCACCGGCAGCAACGGCAAGACCACCACCAAGGAAATGCTGGCGGCGATCTTCGCCCGCCGCGGCCCGGTGCTGGCCACGGTCGGCAATCTCAACAACCACATCGGCGTGCCGCTGACGCTGCTGCGCCTGCGCGCCGAACACCAGGCCGCGATCATCGAGATGGGCGCCAACCACCAGGGCGAGATCGCGGTGCTCACGCGCCTCGCGCGGCCCGGCATCGGCGTCGTCACCCAGGCCGGGCTGGCGCACATCGAGGGCTTCGGCGGGCGCGAGGGCATCGCGCGCGGCAAGGGCGAGCTGTTCGCCGGCCTGGCGCGCGAAGGGCTCGCCGTGATCAATGCCGACGACGCCTATGCCGGCCTGTGGCGGAAGCTGGCGGCGCACTGCCAGCAGCTCAGCTTCGGCATCGAGCAGCCGGCCGAGGTCAGCGCGCGTGACCTCCGCGAGGTCGCCGCGGCCGGCCGCATCGAATTCGAACTGGTCACGCCGCAGGGCAATGCCGCCGTGGAGCTGCCGATGCTCGGCCGGCACAACGTGATGAATGCGCTGGCGGCGGCCGCCTGCGCGCTGGGCGCCGGCCTGTCGCCGGCCGAGATCGCCCTCGGGCTCGGCGCGATGCGCAGCGTCTCCGGGCGGCTGGTGCGGCGCGCCGCGGTGCAGGGCGCGCAGCTCATCGACGACACCTACAACGCCAACCCGACCTCGCTGGCCGCGGCGCTGGAAGTCCTGGCCCAGCTGCCCGGCCGGCACTGGCTGGTGCTGGGCGACATGGGCGAGCTCGGGGCGGAGAGCGCCGAGTGGCATCGCAAGGCCGGCGAGTGGGCGCGCCGCCACGGCTGCGAGCGCCTGTACGCGGTCGGCCCGCTGTCGCGCGCCGCGGTGGCGGCCTTCGGCGCCGGTGCCCGGCACTTCGAGAGCCACGTGGACCTGGCGACAGCACTGCGCGGGGAGATCGGCCCAGGCGTGACCGCACTGATCAAGGGCTCGCGCAGCATGCACATGGAGCAGGTCGTGCAGGCGCTTCTGGCGCCAACGGCGGATGCCGATACTGCAAGCGGCAATCATTAAAAGGACCACGCCATGCTCCTGTACCTGACCGAATACCTGCAGCAGTTCTACGGCGGCTTCCGCCTGTTCGAGTACCTCACCTTCCGCGGTGTGCTCGGCGTGCTGACCGCGCTGGTGATCGCGCTGTGGGTCGGGCCGGGCATGATCCGGCGCCTGACCTTCATGCGCATCGGCCAGCCGGTGCGCGACGACGGCCCGCAGTCACACCTGTCCAAGGCCGGCACGCCGACCATGGGCGGCACGCTGATCCTGGTGGCGGTCGCGGTGGCGACGCTGCTGTGGGCGGATCTCGGCAACCGCTACGTCTGGATCGCGCTGCTGACCACGCTGGCCTACGGCGCGATCGGCTTCGTGGACGACTACCGCAAGCTCAAGTACGGCAACGCCAGGGGCCTGTCGGCGCGCTGGAAGTATTTCTGGCAGACGGTCTGCGGCTTCGGCGCCGGCTTCGCGCTGCTGCTCACCGCCAAGCTGCCGGTCGAGACCACGCTGTACGTGCCGGTCTTCAAGGAGATCGCCATCCCGCTGGCCGGCTATGCCGGCGGGCTGGTGTTCGTGGTCTGGACCTATCTGGTGATCGCCGGCAGCAGCAACGCGGTCAATCTGACCGACGGCCTCGACGGGCTGGCCATCATGCCCTCGGTGCTGGTGGCCTCGGCCCTGGGCGTGTTCGCCTACGCCGCCGGCAACGTCAAGATCGCGACCTACCTCGGCATTCCCTACGTGCCCGGCGTGGGCGAGGTGGCGATCTTCTGCGTCGCCATCGGCGGTGCCGGCCTGGGATTCCTGTGGTTCAACACCTATCCGGCGCAGGTCTTCATGGGCGACGTCGGTGCGCTGGCGCTGGGCGCGGCACTGGGCGTGGTGGCGGTGATGGTGCGGCAGGAGTTCGTGCTGCTGATCATGGGCGGCGTGTTCGTGGCCGAGACCGTGTCGGTCATCCTGCAGGTAGCCTCGTTCAAGCTGACCGGCAAGCGCATCTTCCGCATGGCGCCGCTGCACCACCATTTCGAGCTCAAGGGCTGGCCGGAGCCCAAGATCATCGTGCGCTTCTGGATCATCACCCTGGTGCTGGTGCTGATCGGCCTGGCCACGCTCAAGGTGCGGTGACGGACGGATGAACGACTACGCGGGCAAGCTGTACGTGGTCGCCGGGCTCGGCAAGACCGGGCTGTCGGCCGTGCGCTTCCTGCGCCGCCAGGGCGCGCGCGTGCGCGCCACCGACACGCGCGCGGAGCCGCCGATGCTGGCCGCGCTGCGGCGCGATTACCCGGAGGTCGAGTTCGTGAGCGGCCTGCCGGAGTCCGCGCTCGAGGGCGCCAGCGCGGTGGTCAGCTCGCCCGGGCTGGACCTGCGCCTGCCGTTCTTCACCGCCGCCGGCATGCGCGGCCTGCCGGTGTTCGGCGACATCGAGCTGTTCGCGCGCACGCTGCGCGCCCGCGAGGCTGTCCCGGTCGTCGCGATCACCGGTTCCAACGGCAAGAGCACGGTGACCACGCTGGTCGGCGAGATGGCGAGGAAGGCCGGCCGTCGGGTCGCGGTCGGCGGCAACCTCGGCACGCCGGCGCTGGACCTGCTCGACGACGCCGTCGAGCTGTACGTGCTCGAGCTGTCGAGCTTCCAGCTCGAGCTGACCGAGTCGCTCGACGCCAGCGCGGCCGTGGTGCTGAACCTGAGCCCGGATCACATCGACCGCCACGGCACGCTGGAACACTATGCCGCGCTCAAGGCGCGTATCTATCGCGGTCGCGGCCATTGCGTGATCAATCGCGACGACCCGCGGGTGACGGCGATGACGCCGGCCGGCCGCCCGGTCACCGGCTTCTCCCTGCAGCCGCCGCAGGGCGATGACGACTACGGCCTGGTGCAGGCGCACGACGAAATCTGGCTGGCGCGGGGCGGCGAGCGGCTGCTGCCGCTGTCGGCGCTGCGCATCCGCGGCCTGCACAATGCCGCCAACGCCCTGGCCGCGCTGGCGCTGGGCGAGGCAGTGCAGTTGCCGCGCGCGGCCATGCTCGCGGCGCTGCGTGAGTTTCCGGGCCTGCCGCACCGCTGCCAGTGGGTGGCCGAGCGCCGCGGGGTGAACTGGTACAACGATTCCAAGGGCACCAACGTCGGCGCGACACTGGCGGCACTCACCGGCATGCCCGGGCCGATCGTCCTGCTGGCCGGCGGCCTGGCCAAGGGCGGCGACTTCGCGCCGTTGAAGCCGGTGCTGGCCGACAAGGGCAGGGCACTGGTGCTGTTCGGGCAGGACGCGATGCTGATCGAGCGCGCCGTGAGCGGTGCGCTGCCGGTGTATCACGCGCCGGATCTCGACCAGGCGGTGCAGCGGGCGGCCGACGTGGCGCAGCCCGGCGACACCGTGCTGCTGTCGCCGGCCTGCGCCAGCTTCGACATGTTCAGCGGCTACGAGCAGCGCGGCGAGCGCTTCATGGCCGCGGTCCGGGGACTGCCTGCATGAGCGCCCTGGCCCAGGATCTGCGCAGCCGCGTGCTCGAGCAGCGCATGCGCTACCTCGACGGCGGCCTGGTGCTGGCGGCGCTGGGCCTTTTGCTGCTGGGCCTGATCATGGTGGCCTCGGCCTCGGTGGCGGTGGCCGAACGCCACACCGGCGAGACCTTCTACTACTTCTATCGCCAGCTGGCGTTCGCGGCGGCGGGGCTGGGTTTCGGCGCCGCGCTGTTCAACGTGCCGATGCGCTGGTGGGAGAAGAGCGGCTTCTTCCTGCTGGTGCTGGCGCTGCTGTTGCTGGCCCTGGTGTTCCTGCCGGGCATCGGCCGCGAGGTCAACGGCGCACGGCGCTGGATCGACCTTGGGCCCGTCAACCTGCAGGCCTCCGAGGTCGCGCGCCTGCTGCTGCTCATGTACCTGGCCAGCTATGCCGTACGCCGCAACGAGGAGATCCGCACGCGCCTGCGCGGCCTGCTCAAGCCGGGCCTGCCGCTGGGCCTGGCCTGCGCGCTGATGCTGCTCGAGCCGGACTACGGCGCGGCCGTCATCCTGCTGGCGGTGAGTCTGATCCTGCTGTTCATGGCCGGTGCGCGCCTGCCGCATCTCGGCCTGCTGTTGGTGGCGATGGCGGCCGGCGCCGCGGCCCTCGCCGTGACCTCGCCCTACCGGCTCAAGCGGCTGGTGAGCTTCACCAACCCCTGGGAGCATCCGTTCGAGAGCGGCTTCCAGCTGACCCAGTCGCTGATCGCGATCGGCCGCGGCGAATGGACCGGCGTGGGCCTGGGCAACAGCGTGCAGAAACTCTTGTACCTGCCGGAGACGCACACCGACTTCCTGTTCGCGGTGCTGGCCGAAGAACTCGGCCTGCTGGGCGGCCTGACGGTGATGCTGCTGTTCGGGCTGCTGGTGTGGCGCGGCTTCGCCATTGCCGGCCGCGCGCTGCAGAACGGGCAGGCCTTTTCCGCCTATCTCGCATACGCACTGGCGAGCTGGGTGGGATTGCAGGCCTACGTGAACATCGCCGTGAACATGGGCCTGCTGCCGACCAAGGGCCTGACCCTGCCGCTGATGAGCTACGGCGGCAGCAGCCTGATCGTGATGCTGGCCGTGGTTGCGATCCTGATGCGCATCGATTTCGAGGCGCGCCAGGCCGCGCTCGATCCGCCCAAGCCGAAACGGGAGCGGGTATGAGCACGGGCGCGCGCTACTGCATCGTGATCATGGCCGGCGGCACCGGCGGACACGTGTTCCCGGCGCTGGCGGTGGCCGAGCGCCTGCGCGCGCTCGGGCACGAGGTGGTGTGGATCGGTACGCGGGCGGGACTGGAGGCGCGCGTGGTGCCGGCGCGCGGCCTGCCGATCGAATGGATCACGATTGCCGGCGTGCGCGGCAAGGGAATCACCACGCTGCTGCTGGCGCCCTTGAACCTGCTGCGCGCGGTCTGGCAGGCGCTGGCCATTCTGCGCCGCCGCCGGCCGCAGGCCGTGATCGGCCTCGGCGGCTTCGTGGCCGGACCCGGCGGGCTGGCGGCCTGGCTGCTGCGCCGGCCGCTGCTCATCCACGAGCAGAATGCGATTGCCGGGCTGACCAACCGCCTGCTGGCGCATCTTGCGCGGCGTGTGCTGGAGGCCTTCCCGGATACCTTCCCGGCCAGCGCCAAGCGACTGACCGTGGGCAACCCCGTGCGGCCGGACATCACGGCCCTGCCGCCGCCGGCGCAGCGCCTGGCCAACCGCGGCGGCCGTGTGCGCCTGCTGGTGCTGGGTGGCAGCCTCGGCGCGCTGGCGCTCAACCGCTGCGTGCCGCAGGCGCTGGCGCTGCTGCCGCCGGAGCTGCGGCCGGCGGTGCGCCACCAGGCCGGACGCACGCTGGCAGACGCGCAGAAGGCCTATGCCGCTGCCGGCCTCGACATCCAGCCGGAGGCCTTCATCGAGGACATGGCCGCGGCCTATGCCTGGGCCGATCTGGTCATCTGCCGCGCCGGTGCGCTGACGGTGGCGGAGCTCGCCGCCGCCGGCCTGCCGGCGGTGCTGGTTCCCTTCCCCTACGCGGTGGACGATCACCAGACCGCCAATGCCCAGTATCTGGTGTCGGCCGGCGCGGCGCGCCTGATCCAGGAGCGCGAGCTGACGCCGCAGGCCCTGTGCGAGCTGCTCAAGCCGCTCTTGGGCGATGCCGCGCTGCGGCTGCGCATGGCCGAGGCGGCGCGTGCGCGCGCCTGGCCGCAGGCCTGCGAGCGCATCGCGGACGAATGCCTGGCCCTGGCCGGAGGCGCCGCATGAACGGCGCGCAGAACGGCATGGTGCCGCTGCCGCACATTCCGATGCGGCGCGTGCGCCGCATCCATCTGGTCGGTATCGGCGGCGTCGGCATGGCCGGCATTGCCGAGGTGCTGCTGAACCTCGGCTACGAGGTCAGCGGCTCGGATCTCAAGGCCAATGCCGCGACCAAGCACCTGGCCAGGCTCGGCGCGCGTATCCACGGCGGCCATGCCGCCGGCAACGTGGACAAGGCCGATGTGGTGGTGATCTCCAGCGCCGTGAAGCCGGACAACCCCGAGGTGCTGGAGGCACGCAGTCGCCGCATCCCGGTGGTGCCGCGCGCCGAGATGCTGGCCGAGCTGATGCGCTTCCGCTATGGCATCGCCATCGCCGGCACGCATGGCAAGACCACCACCACCAGCCTGGTGGCGGCGGTGCTGGCCGAGGGTGGGCTCGATCCCACCTTCGTGGTCGGCGGCAAGGTCAAGAGCGCCGGCAGCAACGCGCGGCTCGGCGCCAGCCATTACCTGGTCGCGGAAGCCGACGAGAGCGATGCCTCCTTCCTGCTGTTGAATCCCATGATCGCCGTGGTCACAAACATCGATGCCGACCACATGGAAACTTACGGCGGCGACTTCGGGCGTCTGAAGGCGGCCTTCGTCGAGTTCATCCACCACCTCCCGTTCCACGGTCTGGCGGTGATCTGCGTGGACGACCCGGTGCTGCGCGAGCTGCTGCCGGAGCTGGGCCGACCGGTCATGACCTATGGCATCGAGTGCGATGCCGATCTGTGGGCCGAGAACCTGGCGCCCGACGGCCATGGCACGCGCTACCGGCTGCGCACCAAGGACTCGGCCCAGGGCTGGAACATCCACCTGAACCTGCCGGGCCGCCACAACGTGCTCAACTCGCTGGCCGCCGCCGTGGTGGCGCGCGAGCTGGGCGTGGAGATGGGCGCGATCCAGCGCGCGCTGACCGGCTTCAAGGGTGTCGGACGGCGCCTGGAGGTGCTCGGCGAGCTGCCGCTCAAGGCCGGCGGCAAGGCACTGCTGGTGGACGACTACGGCCATCATCCGCGCGAGCTGGTGGCTTCGATCCGCGCGATGCGTGAGTCCCATCCGGATCAGCGCCTGGTGGTGGCCTTCCAGCCGCACCGCTATAGCCGCACGCGCGACCTGTTCGACGACTTCTGCCAGGTGCTGTCAGGCGTGGACGTGCTGCTGCTGACCGAGGTCTATCCGGCGGGCGAGGCGCCCATCGCCGGTGCCGACGGGCGCGCGCTGGCCAGGGCGATCCGCGCGCGCGGCGCGGTCGACCCGATCTTCGTCGAGTCGGTGCAGACGCTGCCGAAAATCCTGCCGGGCATCCTGCAGGACGGCGACGTGCTGTTGACGTTGGGCGCCGGCGACATCGGCGCGGTGGCCGGTGGCTTGATCGCGAGCCTCGGCGGGGAGGGCACGTCATGAGTGCACTGCCCAATCTGCGCGGCGAGCTGCGCATCCGGGAGCCGATGGCCCGGCA
>DATLYR010000198.1 GCA_035574475.1 Nevskiales bacterium
GAGCGGCCCGACTCGGCGACGGATGGTTTCCGCTGCGCCCGCCCAGCGACGAGGCGCGTGGGATGGTCGAGCGGTTGCGCGCCTACACGCGCGCGGCCGGGCGCCCCGAGCAAGCTGTCGGCATCGAGGCCCGCTTGAGCATCGGCCAGGTGCCGGAGTCGGGCTGGGCGGCCTACGCCAGCGCCTGGGAGCAGCTCGGCGCGACGCACCTGTGCATCAACACAATGGGTGCCGGCCTGGCCTCACCACAGGCGCATATCGATGCCTTGCGCCGGGTGAAAGCGGTGCTGGGCGTATGATCCCGCGCCCCCAGCACCCTTATCGTCCGCTGTGAGAAAGCAGAACAGGTATGTCTATGATCGATTCGGTTGCTGGCCCGACCTCGCGCGCTGCCCGGGCAGCGGGTGCCCGGCGTGTGCTGCTATTGACCACGGCGCAGAGCTACCGCACCCAGCCCTTCCTTGAAGCAGCCGAACGGCTCGGCATCGAGGTGCTGACCGCCATCGACATGCCTGCGCCGCTGGCCGGGCTCTGGCACGCGCAGCTCGGCCTCGACTTCCGCGACCTCGAGCAGGCTACGCGCACGATCCTCGCCTTCGCCGCCGATCATCCGCTCGATGCCATCCTGGCCGTCGACGACAGTGGCACGATGCTTGCCGCGCGGGCCAGCGCGGCGCTCGGCCTGCCGCACAACGCGCCCGAGGCGGCCGAGGCAGCGCGCGACAAGCACCGCATGCGCGTGTTGCTGGCCCGCGCGGGCGTCCGCTCGCCGGCGTTCAGGCTGTGCTCCACCGATGAGGATCTGCACGCGCTGGCGGCACAGGTCGAGTATCCCTGCGTGGTCAAGCCGTTGCGGCTCTCGGGGAGCCGGGGCGTGATCCGGGCCGACGATCCCGGCCAGCTCGTCGCAGCGATGGCCCGGCTCACGCGCCTGCTCAACACCGTCGATCCCACGCCCGGCCCCAAGCCGTTCCTGGTCGAGCGCTTCATCCCCGGCTTCGAAGTCGCGCTGGAAGGCCTGCTCGACCGTGGCAGGCTCCATGTGCTGGCGCTGTTCGACAAGCCCGACCCGCTCGACGGGCCCTTCTTCGAGGAGACGATCTACGTCACGCCGTCGCGCCTGCCTGCGACGGCACAGGCCGCCATCGCGGCATGCGCATCGGAGGCAGCAGCGGCGCTGGGGCTGCGCGAAGGCCCGGTCCACGCCGAGTTGCGCGTCAACCAGGACGGCCCGTGGATCGTCGAGCTGGCCGGGCGATCGATCGGCGGGCTGTGCTCGAAGACTCTACGCTTCGGCACCGATATGTCGCTCGAAGAGCTGATCCTGCGCCAGGCGTGCGGGCTGGAGGTCGCGTCGCTCAACCGCGAGCAACGCGCCGGTGGAGTGATGATGATCCCCATCCCGGCCGCCGGGCTGCTCCGCCGCGTCAGCGGGATCGCAGAGGCGGAGGCCGTGCCGGGGATCGAGGAGGTGCAGATCACCGCCAGGCTGCACTATCCGATCGTTCCGCTGCCGGAGGGCGACAGCTACCTGGGGTTCATTTTTGCGCGCGCGGCGACACCGGATGCCGTCGAGGCCGCGCTGCGCGAGGCGCACCGCCGATTGCAGTTCGAGATCGAGCCGGAGATCCCGCTGCTCGCCGTCAGGTGAGCGGCCGGGCCTCACTTCTTGCGCTGAGGAGCGCCTTTGCCGCTGCGCCCGGCTGGAGTCCACCCCTCGGGCATCTGCTGGCCTGGGCCGAAGAAGAACTGCTCGGCCTGTTCCATGAGCAGCTTCTGGGCCGCCGGGTCGGCCAGGCTCAGGCCGTAGTGATTGATGATCAGGACGGAGTAGTCCAGCCACATCTGCCAGGCCTGCCGGGAGACGTGCTCGTAGATCCGCTGCCCGAGCTCGCCCGGGTACGGCGGCTCGTCAAGGCCCGGCAGCTCGCGGCCTAATTTGACACAGTGGACCATTCTGGCCATGGGCTGGTCTCGCTTTCTGGAGTGGGTCACGCTTTCGCCTGACCGCGGATGTAGCCTAGATTATAACGGCTTCCGGCCAGGTGTCAAAAGCTCGTTCCCCAGCGGCGCCGCGCCGGCCCTTCCCCGCACGTGGGAAGGGAGCAGGGGAGCTCGGGAGCGAAGATGGTTCAAACCGGACCGATCCAGCAGCCGGGCGGCGTGCACGCTCTGCGCGTCGTCTACATGGGAATGACGGGAGCGTTCTCCATCCCGCCGCTGACAGCGCTGCTCGATGCCGGGATCGCGGTGCGCGGCGTGATCGTCCCGGCGATAGGTCGGGAAGCAGATGCCGACCGACCGGCGGTCGCGCCGATCGCGCCTGAGCAGCCGCGGTCGCCGCTGCCGCTCGCCAACCCGTATGTCACGCCGAGCATTGTCCACCTTGCCTGGAAGCACGCGATTCCGGTGTTCGAAATCCGCCGCCTGGCGGCTCCCGAAACACGCGCACTGTTCGCGGAACTCGGTCCCGATCTGGTATGCGTGGCGTGTTTTCCGCAGCGCATCCCGTCCGCGCTGCTGGCGCTGCCGCCGCTTGGCGTTCTCAACCTGCATCCATCGCTGCTGCCGGCCTACCGCGGCCCGGCACCGCTGTTCTGGGCGTTCCGCAACGGCGAGCGCACGACCGGGGTGACGGTTCACTTCATGGATGAAGGCCTCGACACCGGCGATATCGCCGTACAGGCGCCGATCACCCTGCCTGACGGGATCTCGGGCGCAGAAGCAGAACGGAGGTGTGCAACGCTCGGCGCACGTCTGCTGGTCGAGACAGTTCAGGCGCTCGAGCACGGGACACCGGCGCGCCGCCCACAGAGCGGCGGTAGCTATTACCCGTGGCCGACGCCGGAGGATTTCGCGATCGACACGGCCTGGCCGGCGCGCCGGGCGTTCAACTTCATGCGCGGGACGGCCGAGTGGGGCCAGCCCTATCCGGTCGAGGCCGGTGGCACACGGCTGCTGCTGGGGTCGGCGCTGGCGTACGCAGCGGATGAGAGGCTGAATGTGCCCTGCGTCCGCTCGGGCGACGAGGTACGCATCCAATTTACACCCGGCGTCTTGCGGGCGCGGATGGCGTGAACAGGGACGCCATAGTGACAATAGCCGCAACCCTTTTATTATGTAAATAAAGTGAAAGTAGCCTGAAGAAACCCGCCGCGGTGAACTACTGCGCGGTTTTCCATAGTATTGTTATGTAAATCTGAACGCGGAGCGGGCCTCCTCTTCCTGTGATGCGTGTTGGTATCCATGGCGCGCGAATCGCGACGCCCCGGCTCGACACTGAGCCGGGGCGTCTGGGGCCTGCGGCGGGCGCACAGGCAGGTGACCGGCGGCATGGTCCGCGGGCTGCCCGAAGCCCGCGCTCCTCGTGGCCCATCGTCCGGTCACACCATCGAATCTACCGCAGGCCAGCGCCTGGGGTTACGCCGTACGCGCTGGGGCGGCGAGCAGCTCACGAGCGCAACCACCCGCTGGCATGCTCCGGCCGGCGGCTACGCAGCCAATCGGCCAGCGCGCGCTCGTAGTCGTCGCCGACGAGCGCGCTGACGATCGCACCGCTTACAAAGGCGAACAGGGTGCGCGGGCGGCCAGCCAGCAGGGCCAGCAGCAACGCCGGCACGAAGTTCGTCAATGCGATGTTCAGCCCGATCACCGTCTGGCCTTCGGAGGTAGCATGCATCAACCGCAGCCGATGCCCGGGCTTGCCGGTCGTCATCGCGCGCAGGGTATCACCGACCCAGTTGCCGGCCAGCGCGGCGCCTGCAACAAGCAGCGCGCCGCTGACTTTGCTCGGAAGCCCCATACGATCCTCCTACCGCTCACATTGTTCTGCAGCTCCGGTGAGCAAGATTCAGGCCAGGGGGCCCAGCTAGATGCCGGTGAACAGCTCCAGCTGCTGAGGATGATGGTCGCTTTCCCAGGTCAGCGGCGCGTGGCGCGGCAGCACCCGGACGCTGATACACGTGACCGCTGCCAGTGCCAATACGCTCGATACAACATCGACCGCGATACGGGGGGTGTTGGCCTGCTCCGAGAGATGCGCGAGCCAGGCGGTGCGTTTTCTTCCATCGGCGCCCAGCCGCGCCAGCAGCTCACCGGCACCGACGTTGTCGAGGTGGCCACGCGGCCCGAAGATCCGCTGCTTGACCGGCCAGGCGTACGGCGCGCTGCGCAGCCGCTCGCGGTCGTGGTTGGCCTCCAGCACGACCAGGTCGGCCGGCTGCAGCCCGGCGAGCACGCCATCGTCCCAGC